>JAZDLZ010000989.1:0-2798 GCA_043801535.1 Pseudomonadota bacterium | reverse complement strand
GCGACGCTCTTCGGTCGTTTGCCAAGCTGAAAGCCGATCCTGCTCGTCCTGCTGCTCCACGCAACGCCAACGCTGCAATTTTGCGGCGGCGACTTATAGCAGCCGGCGTGCCTTGACCTGCAAGTAGCGATTCACCACGGTGGTCGAGAGCTGATCGGCCTGGGCCTCGAGAACGAGAGCGCCCGCTTCACGGAGCCGGCACAGGCCTCGCTCTCGCTCGACGGCCAGCTCAGCCGCTGCCCCGGCGAGATAGAGGGCATCGGGGGAGCTCAGCGGCGCCTTGAGCGCTCTCTCGATCGAAGGATCCTGGAACACGACGCAGAGCACCAGGTGGCGCCGGCCGAGGAAGTGGATCGGCTTGACCAGTGACTCGAGAGAAGCTGGTTCGATTCCGTCGGTGAACAGGATGAGGAACGAGCGCCGGGGGAACCCGCGGGAAACCGCGGCTGCCACGGTTTCGTAGGGAGGCTCGAGCAGGACCGGCTCGAGGCCAAAGATTGCCTTGGCGATGATCGAGGCGCTGGCGTGCCCGCGTACTGGTGGCACCACTCGGAGGATGCGATCGGCGAACGCGACCAGCCCGACCCGGTCGTCGGTTCGGAGGGCAACGTGGGCAAGGAGAAGGGCAGCCTCGATGGCATAATCGAGGCGGCTGCGAGGCTGCCTACTGGTGTCAATGCCAATGCTACTGCCATCGCTACTGTTGACGTGCGCCGAGTGGTCTTCCGATTCGCGAGCCATTCGTCGCCCGCAGTCGACCAGCAAGACCACGTTCTGGCGGCGTTCGGTGTGCATCTCGCGGCTGATCAAGCTTGCTCGCCGGGCGGTGGCTTTCCAGTCGATGCGAGCGTAGGGATCTCCCAGCGCATATGGTCTCAGCCCGGCAATCTCGGTCCCTTCGCCGCGCTGCCGCACCCTGGCGACGCCCATTTCGTGGAGCTGTCGTTGGCGGGCCAGGGCATCGAAGCGGCCCAGCGTTGCCAGGTCGGGAAGCACCGCCAGGTTTTCTTGCCCTGCCAGAGACGCTGGAATCGTGGCGATGCCGAGCCCGAGGGGAGTGGCACATTCGACGACTGGTGGTAGCAGCTTGTATGCACCTCGGCGGGTCGCCACCACCTGGATCTCCTCGACGAACGAGGCATGAGGTGCCAGGTGGATAGAGCGCTCCTGCTGCTGCGGCTCGAGGTTCTCCGGCAGACGGTCGACGACAGTCAGAGTGGCCGGGCGCGGGCTGTGGTTGTGAGCCTCGGTTCGGACCACGAATGGCTGCTGGCGCATCACCTGACCAGGAATCAGGCGGCGAACCTCGAGCATCGGGTTGGCGGCCAGCCGGGCGTCGAACAGGAAGAGCGCAACCGTGGCGACGGTAATGGCGAGCGCCAGCAGGCCGAAGAACACCGAGACAGTGGCCAGCGCAGCAGGCAAGGCAGCACTGGCGAGGAGCAAGACGAAGCGGCGGCTGGGACGCGGAATCGGCATAGAGGAGTGCCTCTTTCTGGCTGGCTTTTGGGCTGGCTGGCTAGCTAGCTAGCTAGCTAGCTATAGCTAGCACATGGTGGCCAACCGCCAATCAAGCTCGCGGTACTGGCGTGCCGTCGAGGATTTCGTTGACGATCCGGGTGCCATCGACCTCTGCGAGTTGCGCCTCCGGCCTGATCGAGAGTCGGTGGGCGAGCACGTAGGGAGCCAGAGCCTTGATGTCGTCCGGGATTGCGAATTCTCTGCCATTGCAGGCGGCGTACGCCTGTGCCACTCGAAGGAGCGCCACCGCCGCCCTGGTGCTGGCACCGAGGGAGACGGCAGGGTGAGCCCGGGTGCGGCGTACCAACTCGACGAGATATGCCTGGATTCGCGGATCCACGGTCACCGTCCGCACTGCCGCGCGCAGATCGACGAGCCGCTCGGGATCGAGGACCGGCGTGATACCCGAGATCGCCAGCGCCCACGGATCGAATCCAGCCGCGAAACGAGCGATCACCTCCTGTTCGGCGCTCGCCTCGATGTCGGACATCCTGATCTTGACCAGGAACCGATCTAGCTGGGCTTCCGGCAGCGGGAAGGTTCCTTCGAATTCTACCGGATTCATGGTGGCGAAGACCGTGAACGCGCGAGGCAACGGGTGAGCGGTACCATCGATGGTCACGAAGCGTTCTTCCATGCACTCGAGGAGGGCAGCCTGGGTCTTGGCGGGCGCGCGGTTGATCTCGTCGGACAGGACGATGTCGGCGAAGATCGGTCCGGCAATGAGGCGAAAAGCGCCGGTTCTCGGGTCGTAGACGTTGGCTCCCAACACGTCCGCCGGCATCAGGTCAGGAGTGAACTGGATTCGGCGGAAGGCGCATCCAGTGGCGGCAGCCAGAGCTCGCACCAACAACGTCTTCGCGGTTCCCGGTGGTCCTTCGAGAATTACGTGTCCCCCGGCGAGAAGCGCAGCCAGAGCTGCCTCGATCTCGGCACGTCTTCCCACCACCGCACGTTCGATTGCTGCCAGCACTTCGTTCATTGCATCGGCTACCAAGCTGTTCTCCTTCCTTCCGGAATGCTTGATCTTCAGGTATCCGTTCGGGACCTCGAGGGAGCCCCCCCTTCCACGCGGTGGAGCCGTGTTGCGCCCGTGGCAGCTATCGACGTTCTGGAAAGCCACTCGGTTGCCAGCCGTTCGAGCTGCTTTACCTCTCGCGCTGCCGCCCGAGCCTCCTCGGCGGTTGGACGCGCGCCAGCGGCGCACAGCCCTTCGGCGGCAGCCCAGGCATGCCTTGCCCGAACGAGCAGGTTGGGCTGCACCTGCTGGATCCATT
>JAZDLZ010000986.1:0-4369 GCA_043801535.1 Pseudomonadota bacterium | reverse complement strand
GCGTGACCGGTTTCTGGCGCTCGCCGGCACCGTGAGAGACCGGCTGATCCAGCGTTGGATCAAGACCCAGCAGACCTACTACAAGGTCGATGCCAAGAGGGTCTACTACCTCTCAGCCGAATACTTGGTGGGACGATCTCTCGGCAACAACCTCATCAATGTCGGGCTGTACGAAAAGCTCGCCAAGGCGTTGAGCGATCTCGGAATCGAGATCGACGACCTTCTCGAGCAGGAAGTGGACGCCGGTCTTGGTAACGGAGGTCTTGGTCGTCTGGCTGCTTGTTTTCTCGACTCGATGGCGACCTTGGCTCTACCAGGCTACGGGTATGGCATTCGCTACGAATTTGGCATCTTCGATCAAGAGATCCGCCAGGGCTTTCAGATCGAACGACCGGACGAGTGGCTGCGCGTCGGCAATCCATGGGGCATTGCACGGCCAGAGTACGCCTTCGAAGTCAAGCTCGGTGGACACACCGAACGGATCCCTGATTGCCGCGGCGGATTCAAAGTCCGCTGGTGTCCCGCCGAGACAGTACTCGGCGTTCCGTACGACACGCCTATCCCTGGCTATGGCAACGGTACCGTCAACACGATGAGGCTGTGGCGAGCACGGGCAAGCAAGGAGTTCGACCTGCAGGTCTTCAACGCCGGAGACTACGAGCGGGCTGTCGAGCACAAGAATGCCTCGGAGAGCATCTCAAAAGTACTCTATCCGCCCGACCACACCGAGGAGGGTAGGGAGCTTCGGCTCAAGCAGCAGTACTTCTTCGTGACCTGCTCGATCCAGGACATCGTCCGCCGCTATCTCGTTAGCCATCGCGACTTCTCTGCATTCGCGGACAAGGTCGCGATTCAGCTCAACGACACCCATCCGGCTGTCGCGATACCCGAGTTGATGCGCGTCCTCGTCGACGAGAACGGTGTGTCTTGGGAAGAAGCCTGGGGAACAACCGTTCGTACCTGCGGCTATACGAACCATACCTTGCTCGCCGAGGCTCTCGAGAAGTGGCCGATTACGCTGTTCGAGAAGCTGCTGCCCCGTCATCTCGAGATCATCTACGAGATCAACTACCGATTCCTGCGCGACGTAATGAACAAGTATCCGCTCGACCACGACCGCATCGCTCGCATGTCGATCGTCGAGGAAGGCCAAACCAGACAAATCCGCATGGCTCATCTCGCGGTCGTCGGATCCCATGCGATCAACGGCGTCGCCGAGCTTCACACCAAGCTACTCAAGGAACGTCTCCTCACCGACTTCCACGATTTCTGGCCAGAGCGGTTCACCAACAAGACCAACGGCGTGACGCCGCGCCGGTGGCTTCGTCTCTCCAACCCACGCCTGGCCGAGGCAATAACCGAGGCCATCGGGCCGAGTTGGATCACCAATCTGGAAGAGTTGCATCGATTGGAGCCGCTCGCCGACGATTCTGCTTTCCGCGCCAGGATCAGAACGATCAAGTACCACAACAAAGTCGCCCTCGCCGACCTGATTGCCCGCGAGCAAGGTCTGCACATCGACCCCGCCTCGCTGTTCGACGTCCAGGTGAAACGGATCCACGAATACAAACGACAGATTCTCAACGTCCTGAACATCATCGGCACCTATCTCCGGATCAAGAAGGACCCGAGCTACCTGGCCCAGCCGCGCACCTTCTTGTTTGCCGGCAAGGCAGCTCCCGCCTATGTCAACGCCAAGCTGACCATCAAGCTCATCAACGCTGTCGCCGAGGTGGTGAATCACGATGGCGCCGTGAGCTCGAAGATGCGGGTTGCCTTCCTGCCCAACTACGGGGTTTCGTTGGCGGGTAGAATCATTCCGGCAGCCGATGTTTCCGAGCAGATCTCGACTGCGGGCTACGAGGCGTCGGGCACTGGCAACATGAAGCTCGCTCTGAACGGTGCCCTCACTGTCGGCACTCTCGATGGGGCAAACGTCGAGATCCTCCAGCGAGTCGGCCACGAGAATTTCTTCCTCTTCGGGCTCACCGCCGAGCAGGTAGCCGAACGAATAGCCCAGGGCTATCGCCCGCAAGAGATCATCGAAGCCGACCCGGAGCTCAAGACCATCGTCGACTTGATCGCCGGTGGCTTCTTTGCCCCCGAACAACCGCGACTCTTCCAACCATTGGTGGACAGCCTGGTCAACGAGGACCGCTTCCTCGTCTTCGCCGACTACGCTGCCTACGCAGCATGCCAGGAACGTATCAGCGCCGCCTACGCGGACCAGGATGCCTGGACCCGCATGGCAATCATCAACACTGCCAAGGTCGGATGGTTTTCCTCGGACCGGACTGTCCAGGAATACGCGAGAGATATCTGGAACGCCATGCCAGTGCCGATCGACTAATACTCAGAATTTGACGATCCCGCTGACGCGAAGGATCAGCAGCACTATCGCCAACAAGAGAAGCACGGAAAGCACGTTGGATAGCCGGCTGCTCTTGCTGTCTTTGCCGCCGCCCTGATTCTTTCCTTCCTTGCCTCCCCTCAGACCCTCGGCGACGGACGATCGCATCCGAACCAGAATGCCGCCTTTCTTCTTTCCCGTCGATCTAGCGTGTCTGTGACCCATTAGTGTGCCCCGACTCGGCAGGATTGCTCCCTGCGTGAATGGATGGCCCGCAGTGGTCGCGCTACGACTGTGGTTCAGCCGCTACCTTTGCGTTCGAAGCGTTCGAGATGCTCGTCGTGCTCGACGGAGTCGCCGGTGTCGCTGCTGTCGCCGACGTCGCCAGTGTCGTGGGTGTCGCCGGTGTCGATACGGTCAGCGCATTCGGCGCGCTGGATCCGTCTCGGGCCACGGGCGGTCTCGGGCCACCAGGGCGTCCTCCCCAACCTCGCCGCCGCTGTCCCTCGGGACGACGGTTTCCATCTTGCTGCCCCCTTGCGCCGGGCCCGGCTTCCTGTGCCGGCAGAGATCCGGCCCCGTCGGGGATGCTCGTCCCTCCTCGAGGCTCGAACGTTCCGCGACCAGGAGCAGAATGATCGCCAGCGGACGGTGGTCTTCTTCCAGACTGCCCCCGTCGAGGAGGAAACCGTCTTCCGTCTGGTCTTTGTCCGGGTCCCGGTCCGGGTCCGGGCGCGGATCCCGGTCTGTTTCCAGCTCCAGCTCCAGGTCCCGCTCCGCTCACGTCCCCTCTCGACGCTCCTGCCACTTGACCTGTCTGCTGGCCATGCCGCTCCGTCGAGTTAGCATCGGCCCCCTCCCGATGATTGCCTCCAGCCCTCTGGTTCTGGTTCTGGTATCGACCGCGTCCTGGCCGGCGACCACGATGGTCTCGGTCTCCGCCGGTGCGATCGCCGGGCTCGCTTGGAGCGCGGGAAAGAATCCAGCCCGCTCCGACGACCGGAACCTCTCCTGGCCGAGGCTCGAATTCCCGCGGACCACCTCCCCACTTGCCGCCGGACCGACCTCCTCCTCGCTGCCCAGAACCGTGTTGCGGCTTGCCGCCAGCTCCAGCTCTAGGTTGGGCTCCAGCTCCAGCTCCAGCTCCGCCGCGCTGGTCGTTCTTGCGAAAGCCATCGTGCTCGCGTCTTTTGCCTTCGTTTCCTCGTCGCGACGATTGCCCAGGACGAGCATCCGCGGCGCCAGCTCTGGGCAGGTAATCGAACAGATAGAAAAAGCCACCTTGCTTGGCAGCCTCGGGAGGAGGGTTCTCTCCTTCGAGTACCCGCACTCGATGTATCGAGTCGACTTTCTTCCCCAGCACTGCCAGGGCTTCGAGCAATCGCTCGAGGCGCTCACCCTTGACCCCAACCGATTCGGCGATGATCTCCGCCTTCACCCGAGCCGCCGGATCGGACTGGACCGCAGCCACCGCCACAGCCTCGTCGACACGACACGAAGTGGCGCCAGCGCCGTCCGCCTCACCCTCCAGGCACGACACTGAGTCGTCGAGTTGCTGCTCCGCCCGCTCTGTCCCGGCGTGCCCTGGATCTGGCGTGCCCGTGGCCGGAGTCGACGTAGCATCGAGAGCCGGGCTTCCAGCAGCATTCGCAGTTGGCAGCGGCCCGCTCGAGTGCCCGTTTCCGCCCCCGCTTTCGTCGGCGCGACCAACAACGCCAGCGCCGCCGGCAATTGGTTTGTCCCTCTCCGCTGAAGCACGATCACGCCATGCGCGCGCTGCCGCGCGAAGCAAACTCCCCGAGAATTCTGTAACGGTCTTCATCTGCCACACTTCCGAGCTATATTTTTCTACCGCAGCATACCTCTTCCGCCCAGCAGCGCAAAGTCCACGGTTCCACGGGGGTGTGATCGTTGCTCGTTGGTCCCCGTCGAGGGTGACGAAAACGGAGCGTCAGCGACACCCGACGTGGATGTCTCTCGGTCGGATCGACATGGCAAGGCACCCGAGGGAGCGCAGGC
>JAZDLZ010000953.1:0-3183 GCA_043801535.1 Pseudomonadota bacterium | reverse complement strand
GCAGCGGCAGCGGCAGCGAACCCGCCGCTACCTGCCGACAAAGTCGTGGACGAAGTACAACGCTACTACCGCGAAATCCAGAAGCTCAAGGCGGGCTTCAAGCAAACCTATACCAACACCGTCTTCGGCAAGTCTTCCGAGTCCCACGGCAAGCTGTACCTTACCAAGCCGGGCAAGATGCGCTGGGACTACGAGCGTCCTAGCCCGAAGTACTTCGTTTCCGACGGAACCACTCTATGGGTCTACGAGCCGGAGAACGCTCAAGCATTCAAGCAGGACCTGACCAAACAGGTGTTGCCGGTCGCGGTCGCCTTCCTCCAAGGCGAAGGCGATCTGGCCAGGGACTTCCAGGCTAGCCTCGATCCGGGCCGCTATGGGGGAAAGAACGACTACGTCCTGAAGCTGGTGCCCCGCACACCCTCTGCCCAGTACAAACAACTGTGGCTGGTGGTAGACCCGGCCGATTTCCACGTCAAAGAATCGGTCATCCTCGAGTCTTCGGACAACATCAATCACTTCCGCTTCTTCGACATCAAGCTCAACGACAAGGCCAAGTTCGCCAACCGCCACTTCCGTTTCAAGCCTCCTGCAGGAGTCAAGGTAATAACTCCCAAGGAGCAGTAAGTCGGCTGGTCGAAATTATCTTGCCATCTAGAACACGATCCATCGCGGCTGGCTGCGTTGCTCGTCGGCAGAAGGGCGGCTGCGAGCCCTCGCCGCCCCCCGTCGAGCAAAGCTCAACGGGGCCCCCCTTCCGCGCGGCGAAGCCACGCTGCGCTCGTGGTCACTATCGCCGTTTTAGGGGCTGTCGAGAGATCTTGCTATTGAGCTGGCGCATTTTGGGCTGACTCCAACAACTGCGGTATGCTCCCGCCGTGAACAACTTCGGTCTTCGTCACCATAGTCGCTTTCCGGGCAGGCCCGGTCCACTCGTGCTCGCAATCCTCGACGGCGTCGGCATTGGCTCGCACGACGAATCCGACGCGGTGCACCTCGCGCGCAAGCCGGTCCTCGACAATCTCTGGAAGCGCTGTCCGACCGCCAAGCTACGAGCCCACGGCGTCGCAGTGGGCATGCCGTCTGATGCCGACATGGGAAACAGCGAGGTCGGCCACAATGCGATGGGCTGCGGGCGAGTCTACGACCAGGGAGCCAAGCTAGTGTCTCGGTCGATCGAGGATGGCTCCCTCTTTGGCGGCAAGGCGTGGGACCGCCTGGTCGCTGGCACGCTCGAACGAGGCGGAGCTCTGCACTTCGTCGGCCTGCTGTCCGACGGCAACGTCCACTCGCACATCGCTCACCTGTTCGCCATGCTCGAGGAAGCGGCCTCCCGCGGCGTTCGCCGAATGTTCGTCCACATCTTGCTCGACGGCCGCGATGTTCCCGACGGCAGCGCGCTCGTCTACGTGGAGAAGCTCGAGGATGTGCTCCGCCGCACGGGCGGCAAGATCGCCTCTGGCGGTGGCCGCATGCTGGTCACCATGGATCGCTACTGCGCGGACTGGAGCATCGTAAAGAGGGGATGGGACGCCCACGTGCACGGCGATGCTCGCCGTTTCCCTTCGGCAAAGACGGCGATCGAGACCTTCCGGCGAGAAGCCACTGATGCCAGCGATCAGTACTTGCCGGCGTTCGTCGTCGTGGAAAACGACCGTCCGGTCGGAACCATCGAGGACGGCGACTCGGTGGTGTTCTTCAACTTTCGCGGCGATCGCGCCATCGAGATCAGCCGTGCCTTCGAAGAGGGAGAGGATTTCGACAAGTTCGACCGCGGTCGCCGCCCCGAGGTGGCCTACGCCGGCATGATGCAGTACGACGGCGACTACAAGATACCCAAGCAGTTCCTGGTGTCTCCGCCGGCAATCGAGCGCACCATGGGGGAGTACCTCGTCAACAACGGCGTGACCCAACTCGCCATCAGCGAGACCCAGAAATACGGGCACGTCACCTACTTCTGGAACGGCAACCGGGGCGGCATGTTCGACGAGAAGCAGGAAACCTACCTCGAAATTCCTTCCGATCGGCTGCCCTTCCAGGAACGACCGTGGATGAAGGCCGCCGAAATAACCGATCGTCTTATCCAAGAGCTCAGAACCGGCCGGTACCGATTTGCCCGCGTCAATTACCCGAATGGCGACATGGTGGGCCATACCGGTGTCTGCCACGCTGCCATCGTGTCAGTCGAAGCCATCGACATCCAGCTCGGACGTCTGGCAGCGGAGGTCGAGCGCTGTCAGGGAATCCTGGTCGTGACTTCCGACCACGGCAACGCCGACGAAATGTACGAGCACGGCAAGAAAGGCGAAATCGTCCGGGATCGCGCCACTGGTCAACCAGTACCCAAGACCAGCCACACCCTCAATCCGGTAGCGTTCACCGTGTTCGACCCACTGTTCAAACCGGGCGACTATTCGCTTGACGAGACACTATCTTCCCGTGCCGGAATCGCCAATGTCACCGCGACCCTGATGGAGCTCCTCGGCTTCGAGCGCCCCGAGGACGAAGAGCCAGGACTGCTCCGTTTCTCCTAGCAGCGCACGCAGGTCGGCGCTCATCAGTGCCAGTGCCGGCCGGCGACGGTCTGCACTGCGGCTGGCGATGGCTAGCGCGCATTCCAGGGTCGCACGCCTGGCATGGGCCAGATCCGCGTGCTAGCTTTCGGGCATGGGATTGTGGGATCTGGCATTCAAGGCTCTCCTGCGCCTGCGACCGCACGATCTGCTCGACCTGGTTCCCGGCGTTGACCCCGAAGAGCCGCTTCGCCTTCTCGACAAGGAAATCGCCCCGCCCCCGCCGTTGCCGCGGGCGCTCGACGGCTGTGCCGAGCTCAGCGTCGAGGGTAGCGAGAACAGCGGTCCGCTCTACCACGTCGAATTCGAATCCCAGCCTTCGAGTGACTCCGGCGAGGGGACATTCCTGCACTACGCGCTGGCAATGCTGGCGTATCCTAAACGAGAAGTACGACCGGTCGTGTACTACCTGATGCCAGGCAAGGACGGCAGGCGTCCCAAGTCGCGGTATCGCCGCTGGTCGCGCGGAAAACTGGTGCTCGACTTTCGTTTCGAGGCAGTCTGCCTCTGGAAGTTGACGGCCGAGGAGATCCTTGCCCGGCCAGCGCCGGGACTGTGGGCAGCAGTGGCTCTCACCGACGGAGCCACGCTCGCACACGTTGGCCGAGCATGG
>JAZDLZ010000951.1:0-2086 GCA_043801535.1 Pseudomonadota bacterium | reverse complement strand
CATTCATTGGAGTGCCATGTCACCGTCGCGCCGCCGATTGCTGCGGCGAGAATAGCACCTCGAAAGAGGAATGGAACAAGGAACTAGGGACTAGGCACAGGGAACAGCACAACCAACGGCTTTTGTTCACACCCCCCCGAGGCACGAACGATGAGGGAGCCACACCGTCCATTGGCTTGCCAGGGAGAGAATCGCGTGGTCACTCGGTACCAGAAAAAAGGCCAATAATCTCAACGGCGTCGCATTTGCGCCGTGAAAACTCCAGAATGTGCTGCAACACTGCTGTGCGCATGCTGCCGGCTGGAATCGTGGACTCCGAATCCCAGGAACAAAACGAGAGGTCGCGTTTCTCTGTCCGCTGCGCTAGAGTCCTGGCATGACTGCCCGCCCGTCCAGTTCAGGTGTACGCACGATCTACTGTTGCCAGAGCTGCGGTCACAGCACGTCCAAATGGCTCGGCCGGTGCCCTGCCTGCGGCGAATGGAATTCCATGGTCGAAAACGCTGCTTCGCCGGACGGCAAGCCAGTGCCACGCGGGGGCACAGTCGTTCCGGGCAGCGAGCACCCGATTCCAATCAGCGAAGTCGCCGATCTGGGCTATGTCCGCCGGCTGGCTTGCGGCCTGGGCGAAGTAGACCGCGTCCTCGGGGGCGGGATCGTGCCTGGGTCCCTCATTCTCCTCGGCGGCGATCCGGGGATTGGCAAATCGACGCTCCTCTTGGCCACGCTCGAGGGTCTGGCCAAGCAAGGGATGCCAGTCCTCTACGTCAGTGGCGAGGAATCGGTACCCCAAGTCGCCTTGCGCGCCCGCCGGATCGGGGCTAGTGCGGCGTCACTGCTACTGCTCGCCGAAACGAATCTCGAGCGCACCCTGGCCCACGCTGATACTGCCCGGCCAGCGATTCTGGCGATCGATTCGATCCAGACAATCCAGAGCGAGGCGCTCGACGGGATCCCCGGATCCGTTGGCCAGGTGCGCGAGTGCGCAGTCCGCCTGCTCTCCTTTGCCAAGCAGAGTGGCTCGGCGGTAATCCTGATCGGCCACGTAACCAAGGACGGGGTGCTGGCAGGGCCCAAGACCCTGGAGCACCTCGTCGACGTCGTCCTGCAATTCGAGGGCGAGGGTACGCATTCGTACCGCATCCTCCGCGGAGCCAAGAACCGTTTCGGCTCGACCAACGAGATTGGCGTATTCGAGATGCGCGCAGACGGTCTTGCCGAGGTACTCAGTCCGTCGGAGCTGTTTCTGTCCGAGCGCCTCAGTGGGACTCCTGGCTCGGTGGTAGTGGCGAGCGCCGACGGCGCCAGGCCGATCCTCGTCGAGCTCCAGGCGCTGGTGGCTTCGCCCTCTGCCGGCATCGGCCGCCGCACTGCCGCAGGCGTCGATGGCAACCGGGTGGCGTTGCTCCTGGCGGTGCTCGCCGAGAGAGCAGGGGTCGACGTCTTGTCCCAGGACGTGTTCGTCAACGTCGCCGGCGGTATCCGGCTCGCCGAGCCCGCCCTCGACCTGGGCATCGCCTGTGCGATCGCATCGGCCGCGTGCCGCTCCCCGGTGCCCCCCCGCACCGTCGTGTTTGGCGAGGTCGGTCTTGCCGGCGAGATTCGCGCGGTATCGTCGCCAGAGCTTCGCCTCGCCGAGGCAGCCAAGCTCGGGTTCGAGCAGGCGATCATGCCGCGCCAGAACCGCGCCCGACTCTGCTGCGACCACGGCCTCGAAATCATCGCCGTCGATCATCTTGGCCAGGCACTGAAAACGCTCTGGCAGCGACCATCTCCTCCAATCGAACGCAGGTCCACCACCGCCATACCGAGCTAGCGAGCGAGCGACCGTCTCGCATCGCCAGCCGCCAACACCAGAGGTCAGGCACCGTGTCACGTGGCAACGAAAACAATGCGTCGATCCAGACAAGCGCGCAGCATCCCCGAGCGCGATTGCGACCCCTACGAGCTGCGCGGAGGGTCTGTCGACCGATCGCCTCGGGACTACTATTCTTCCTCCACTTCAACAACAACAACAACAACATGTTGGCAGTTTGCGTTGGCGACGGCGCCGGAGTCGATCTGGCGCCGCACTCCCGGCCGTGCG
>JAZDLZ010000950.1:0-4467 GCA_043801535.1 Pseudomonadota bacterium | reverse complement strand
CATTCATTGGATTGCCATGTCACCGTCGCGCCGCCGGTTGTTGCGGCGAGAATAGCACCGCGAAAGAGGAATGGAACAAGGAACTAGGGACTAGGAACAGGGGACCGGGAACAGCACGACCAACGGCTTTTGTTCACACCCAGACTCCTCCTGATCCGGCGCTAGCGCGCCTCAAGACCACCACCCCTCTACGGATCGGGGAGCTCGCCGGTCAAGATGCACCTGGGGTTCTCGATCAAGAGCCTGGTTGTGGCGGCGGGACCAAGCTTCTTTCCGATCCAGGCGATGCCCGCCCCGATTGAGCGGAGATCGGTTGGTGCATGGATGTCGGATGCCGCCGCGTGAGCGATACGCTCGGCCAGAAGTCGGCGAGCGATTCGCCCGGTTCGCCAGCCCTGGTCTCCTCCGACCGCCCCGAGATCGACCACCAATGCGGAGACCCTGGAGACTCGTTCGAGCCTGGCGGGATCGCCGCACAGATAAGAGTTTCTCTCGGGATGGGCCATGACCGGCAGCAGACCGCGCGTTGCGATGCGGAAGAGGGATTCCTCGAGCCGTGAAGGTATTGTGCCGGGGAGCTCGTAGAGGAAGGCTCGGCTTCCGCTGTAGCACGGGATGGTGCCTTCGAGCACTCGTTCGAAGAAGAGATCGTCCCAATAGTTCTCGGCGCCGAGACCTAGCTCGACACGATGATCTGCAACTGCTGCCGCGGCGTCGAGCTGCCGGTGCGCTTGCTCGATCTCGACCGCGCTCGGCAGAAACTGGTTCTTCTTCTGGTGGGGGGTTGCGAACACCCGCTCGAATCCGGCGCGCGTGAGGCCTTCCAGTAGACCGAGGGCCACTTCTAGACAAGGTGGGCCGTCGTCTACCCCGGGCAGCACGTGGGAATGAATGTCGAGAAAGCCCATTGTGGTGGATTGTCTATTCAACGAACCGCAAAGTCACAGAGACGCCGACGGCCTCCCCTTTTTCGGGTTCTTTCCTGGCGATTCTTGCTTCTTGGCGGTTCATTGTTGATTCTCGGTGGAGGCATTGTGCCACTACTCTGGGCTGTCGGGGAAGGTAGAGCTCGACTTGGTAGGGGGAGAGTGGGCCGGCCCGGCGCAACCAATGCGTTCTGGCGACCTGGGGACGGTCACGGGGCAGCGCGATGAAACGCTGCGTTGAAAGGTGGCGCAGTGCATGCTAAAGAGAAAATGGGTCCGCAACCTCGAAAGGGAAAAGCTGACATGGCGGAGAAACGTGAAAACTCCGTGCTCATTTCGCTTCGTGAGCTACGCAAAATTGAGGACGACAGACAAGCCCAGGAAAAGGTCGACGAGCGCAAGCGCGAGGAGGACGTACGCCGGGCTCGTGAGGAAGCGGAGCGACAAGCCCGCGAAGAGACCGAGCGCCAGCGCCGAGAAACCGAGGAAACCGAGCGCCGTCGCGTCGAGGATGCCGAACGGCGAACCCGAGAAGACCAGTTGCGTGTCGAGGAGGCGGAGCGACGGGCTCGGGTCGAGGCACAGATGAAGATCGAGGCCGAGCGCATGCGGCTCGAGGTGGAAGCCAAGCATGCAATTGGCACTGCCAAGAAGCCCAAGGCGCTCATCGCCGGCATCGTCGCTGTCTCGTTGGCTGCCATGGGAGTGCTCGGCTGGTTTGCGTACAGCGCCTATCAGAAGAACCAACAGCAGCTCGCAGACCAGTTGGCATTCGAGCAGGAGATCCGGAGCCTTCAGAAGCAGATCGACGACGCCTTTGCCGAGCAGAAGGCCTTGATGGAGCAATGGAAGGCCGCCGATGATGTGAGAAAGAAGCAGATCGAGGCGCAGATGGCGGACAACGAGGCGAGGCAGCAGGCGCTGAAGACGACGATGGCGACGGTGAAGGATGCTCGTCCCGGCGGCAGTGGCAGACCCAAGCCACCCAGAGAGACGCCTACCAAGGTGAAGCCGAAGTGCGATCCTCGCGACCCTCTCTGCGGAGCGGACGACTAGCAAGACTCTAGCCGAACACCCCAAAGCCTTGCGGTGTCAGAAGTTACCGCGACGGGACGCGTTTTCGTCACAAACCGACCGAATCCTGCAGAATCCGCCCGGAACTGCCCGGCTCTCGACCTTGGTACTGGAAGCGCGAACTTAGCCACCAGGTTCAGGACAAGATTGTAGTAGGCTTCAGCCTCGTGGCGGTTTTTGTCCGACGCCTCCCGGTACTGATTCTCGGCGTCAACAACGGCTTCGTCCAAGTTCTCCACGGAATACTCCTCGATCAGCGCCAGCTCATCCTTTGAAAATTGGCCCAATAGCTCGGAGAGGAGTTTTCGCATTTTCCCATCGCGCTCCGAATAGCTGGTAGCCGCGGTGTGTCTTTACGCCGGATCCGCGTGGGAGCGCGGCACTGATCGGCCCTTGCTCTCCTTCGGTTCTGCGGGCGGCCGTGCAGAGCCGTGAGGCTGCGACGGCATTGCATGCAATCGCGCGCTCCCCTTGTTCTTCTCATTGTCAGCAGTGGGATGCAGCAGCCACAGAAGGACTACACCCTTAGTCGCCTTCGGCGTCGGCCGAAGAAAAATCCAACCTGCCCAAAAAGAAAACCGCTTGACTCTTGTGCGCGAAGAGGGTACACAGGAGTCCATGCCCAGACACTAGAGCATTCTGTAATGACAACGGGTCTCTTGGTGTCCAATAGCAGGCAGTAGGCGTAGCAGTAGGTAGCCGCAGGTATATCTCGGTACTGTCGGGCTGTGGCTGAATGTCTACTCGTGTGCCATTGGTCCATTTGCTAGGCCATCGAGAGGCTTTGGTCGTGAGAGCAACTGATTGCATTGATGGTCGCCGCGCTCCTTTGGGGCAAAGGAGCCTGTCGGCCACTGACTATCGCCGAATTGGAGGTTGTGAGATGAGACGAAGCAGCAGCATTGCGATTCCGGTCGCCCTGACTGGCCTTGTTACCATTGGCTGTCAAGGCATTGCTCCTGAGTATTCTCCTACCGTTGAACCGGAGGATATTCAGGTCCCGATGACCAACAGCGTGGCCGAGACTGGCTTCCCCTCGGTTGGTCTGTTGAAGAGGAATCATCCAGTCAAGGGGTATTGGCCTCATTGCACTGGAACCCTGATAAGGAATCCGGCCGTTCCAGGATCGAACGTCTACGTATTGTTGGCTGCTCATTGCATTCAGGACATCAATCCACTCACCCAGGCGAAGGTGAACCTGAATCCTGCTGATTTCTTGTTCGAGATTGCCGGCAATAGCTACGGAGTTCAATCGCTTCACCCCAATGCCAATTGGGTAACCGCCGCCGAGCTCGCCACCGCCGGCGAGAGAGGTATCAATGATATCGGAATAATCAGGTTGGCGAGCCCAGTGATCGGGGTGACCGAGCTCAACTACGCGACGACTATCCCAATCGTCAACGACACTCTCAAGCTGGTCGGGTTCGGATATCGCTACGATGATGCTGGCCTGACTGCCAGCACCTACGAATGCCAGATACCAGCGACCGACAGCGCGGTCTTCTGCGACTACATCTGGAGCAATTCCGAGTGCCAGGCTCTAATGCCGGACGGCAAGGGCATAAAGGCCAGATACTGCGTGAGCCAGACTGCCTGCACCCTGGCCGAGAAGGACGTCTTCATGGCCGATTGCCAGGCGCTCAGTAGCGGTGCTCGCTGCCAGGATGCCTGCATTCCCGGATATCCAACGGTCAGGGACTGTGGCACCCTCGTTTACGGGCAGTACCAGGGTTGTACGTTCGACTACTACAACGCGGCCGGCTTCAAGACCAAGCTGCAAGCCACCGCAGCCGGAGCTCCGCCTGCTTTGACCTACTACCCGACCGGCACTACTCAATGGGACGTTTGCGAATCGAAATGGCACAAGGATCATTGCATCGGCAGCAAGCGCTCTGGAGCTAGCGCGGTCGGGTACGTGTGGACGAGCGATCCAACCCAGGCGTCACAGCAGTCCGTGCCCAATGGATTGTTCTTCGCGTTCAATGGCCAAAACGGCAAGAGCACTCTTTGCGGTGGTGATTCGGGGGGCCCGGCCTTCTTGACCGCTGACCCGGCCACAGTAATGGGGGTTGCCTCGTCCCTGTATTGGGGTGGATCGAATCAGACCAACGCCCTCTCTCAATGCCCCGACTGGGAGAAGATGACCTCGGTCGGGTTCCACGGTCTTGGCTCCACGACGTCCTGCACGCTGGACTCTGATTGCTGCCAGGGTCTTACCGCCGACGCCTGCAAATATCTCAAGACCCCGTTCTGCAGCGGTGGAGTGTGCAAGGGATTCATCACCGTTTAGACCACCGGAAACGGACGCAAGGTTAGACACAGGAGCTGCCAACTTTCAGGCACTTGGCGCTACCGGTCCGAACACAAATGGACAGAAGCTGCCAGAGCCTGTCACGCCGTGTAACGGGAAAGAATCTTCCGTCGGAGAACGCCTGGCCAAGGCGCTCGCGGCATGGCTCACAAACCC
>JAZDLZ010000943.1:0-2518 GCA_043801535.1 Pseudomonadota bacterium | reverse complement strand
GCCCGGGGCCGGCAGCCCGTTTGGTTGCAGTGGCGCTGACGCTGGATTCGGCATTGAGACTGCTGCGCAGCGAACATGACAAGAGCTCCAATACCAGGAAGGAGAGCCTTCTGTTCGTGGCGTACTTCGGGGGAATGTCGGGCGGCCTGGTGCTTGGTCTAGGGTGGCTATTCGGACTCGGCCGGAGGATGCTGGTCGGCAGCGCCGCCGCGGAGGCCGATGTGCTGGGGGTAGTGCTGGCGATGGGCATGGCCTTTCTTGTCGCACACTACCTGATCCAGGGAATACGGTTCGTGCTGGTCGGTCTTGACGCACGTGCCTTCCTCCGCAATATGGCGGTGCCCGGCATTCTTGCCGAGGCATCACTCCTGCCGCTCGCGATCGTCGTGGTCTTGCTGTTCGAGCCAGATCGACCTCTCGGCCTAGTGCTGCTGAGCACTATCTACCTTCTGATCAACCTGGTTTTCAATCAACTCTCCAGCACCAGCATCAGTCTGCGGAAGCGAGTGGCAGAGCTAGAAACGCTCAACCGGACAGCCCACACTCTCGGCTCTGCCTTGGATCGTAGTGATCTCGTGGAGTCGATTGCCAAGGAGACGCTGTCCGCGATACCCGAAGCAGAAGTGCTGGCGCTCTCCTATCAGGAGGAGGACTATTTCGTCGTCGACTACTATGACAAGGAGCGTGGCGAATACCAGAGGGCGCGCGCCCCAGCCCAGGAGGGGGCATCAGCGCTGGTAGTGAAAAGTCGAGAGACACTCTATGTCTCCGACATGCGTCGATCCGATTGTGGAACAGGGGGAGACTCGGGCATTCGTTCCTGGCTTGGCGTTCCAGTCAACATCGACGGAGATGTGATTGGCGTTCTGTCGGTACAGAGCAGAGAGCAAGACGCGTTCGACCGGGATCAGAAGCGCCTGCTGGAGGCGATTGGCGCCCAGGCGGCAGTGGCAATCCAGAATGCCAAGCTGTACGAGCTGGCGACTGTCGACGGGCTGACCGGTCTCTATGTGCGGCGCCATTTCGACGCCCGTCTCAAGGAAGAAATCGAGCGCTCACGCCGCTTCAAGAGTACTTTCAGTCTGATCCTCTTCGACATCGACGACTTCAAGAAGCTGAACGACAACTACGGCCACCAAATTGGAGATCGGGTCCTGCGCGACATTGCCAAGACGGTGAGAAGCTGCATGCGCGGCGTCGATATTCCGGCACGCTACGGAGGCGAGGAGTTTGCTTTCATTCTACCGCGCACGCGAATAGTGGATGCCCATGCGGTGGCAGAGCGCGTCAGACAAGACGTGGCCGATGCGCGGATTGCCAACGACGGCAAGCTACTCAAAGTGACCGCTTCCCTGGGCGTCGCTTGTCACATTGGCGGTAGCCAAGGCGATGCGAGCACGTTGATGCGGCAAGCAGACGTTGCCATGTACCGGGCCAAGGCCCTCGGCAAGAATCGCGTTGAGCTGTACTGGCCTGACGAAGAGCCTGGCCAGGAGACCGAGGCTATCGAGCTGAGTTGAAAATCTGTACCAAATTCTACGAATCCGAGCATTAGTAGTTCACTGTGGAAACAGAAGGCGGAGTCGCGAAGAGTAGTAGTCCCGAAGGCGGGGCGCGAGAAGACTCGCCACGACAGGGAGTCGAGAACACCATGCCTGATTGCAGTGATCGAGGAGCGACGGGGACGGGGACAGCGCCGGCGACGGCTACGGCTACGGCTACGGCTACGGCTGAGGGTTCGAGAACTGCTGCAGTTGCGAGCACGGCTGCTGCCGCGAGCATGGTCGAAGCGACAGCATCAGCGACTACTGCCAGTGCGGCCATGGCTGTGGGCGCGAGCGCGAACGCAGCTACGGCAGTGGCTCCAGCCACCGCTCGCGCGGGAGTGATTGGGACGACGGTCGAGGGTGCGGGCGCGGCGACCGACTCGGGTACAGCGATTGACTCGGCCGCGGCGACTGGTGCGGGGACTGCGACTAGTGGGGGGGCGGCAACCCGTTCGGGGGCTGGGACCAGCGAGGGGGCGACGGCAACTGCTGCGACGAGCGCGACTGCAGCGATGGCAACCACGGAAGGCCCGTTCATCGGCAGGGAATCAGAGCTCGAGTTGCTTCGCGGCGCCTTGGGGCAGGCGGTTGACTACCAGGCCCCTCAGACCGTCGTGATTGTCGGGGGACATGGTACCGGAAAGACCAGGCTAGTCTCCGAATGGGCGAGGGGCATTGCGTCGCCGGTTCGAGTATTTCGAGGCTACGCCACCTCGCCAGGAGAACGCTACTCGGCAATTGCGCGCCTTCTTGGAAATCAACTCGGAATCACGCCGGGGGCTGACTACCAGGCATCCTGCGATATTCTCCGAGAGGTAGTCCGCAGCGTCTTTGGAGATCGCCGAGCCGGCGAGATCGCGCATTTTCTTGGCAGCTTCATCGGCTTGCGATTCAGCGAGTCACCCTTTGTCAAGGCGTTCGAGGAAAGCCCTCGGCGACACGACGAGATCGCGCGGACAGTTCTTCGACGG
>JAZDLZ010000915.1:0-7758 GCA_043801535.1 Pseudomonadota bacterium | reverse complement strand
CCGACGGCGACATCTGCAACACGCCAGCGGGATCAGCAGGATTGATTCTGAACGAGCGATAGATGAAACGGGTAAAGACAGTGTTCCCGTCCTTCCAGGTGCCCGAGATGTGATCGCACTGCTTGTTTCCGGGCATATTCCAGGGCTGTCCTTGACCGGGATTGTGCTGGATTTTTGGCCCGCTGCCGCCGCCGCCGCCACCGGCAATCAAGCCAGTGATCTTGAGGGCGCAGCCCTGGCCGCGCTGAGCACCGCCGATCTTGACAGCGAAGATGACTTCGCCGTCGACAAACGAGCCCAGTTGGTCGACCTCGGTGACAGCGGCGTTGAACGAGGGACCCGAGGTGGGCGTTATCCGGACGAGCGACGAAGTGTCCGAGTACGCCACCGAGAGCGTGTCGTCGTTTTCGGCACCGTCGCTATTGCCGATGCCTACGGGGCTCAGGAATGGCGGCGTGCCCGCGGCGTCGGTGATAGCGGTCCTGATCGCCGCGGCAAAGTAACCGGCCTGGCGGAGCTCGCGAGTCAAGAGGTCGCTCGCCACCCGGAGCGTTTGCTGTACCTCGGAGATGTGAGTCTGGTTCTTGTACGCTGCCGAGGTCCTGGCATAGATTCCGAATGCCAGGCCACAGGCCAGTGCTGCCAGGCAAGTCGACACCATGAGCTCGACCAAGGTGACGCCTCGCTCGCGATCCGCCTGCCCGCCTCGTAGCACCGCCAGTCGGTGTCGTGTTCCCAGGTCCGTCATATCGTCTCCCCTCGCGTACGAATCATTTCCAGCCTGACCAGATGGCTCAACCCGGCATCGGCAGCCCCTCCCTCTTCAGAGTAGCCAACCTCGACTGCAACCAGGACCAGGTTTGTTTGCCCAGCCACGGCAGTAGTGCTGTGGCGGATGCGATAGGTCACGCCAGCCACGACCGTTGCCGGCAATGCCACCGGTGGACCGCCAGCAGTCGTCTGGGCCGTCACTAGCTGGGCGACCGTCTGTCCTCTCAGCTCTTCCATCGTCTGTTCGGCGAGCATCCTCGCTCGATCGATGTCGCGCGCGCCGACGTTGGAGGTGAGCATGGTCCGGTACATGGTCATCGCCGCCGCCGCGCCGAACACCATCACGAACATGGCAATCAGCAACTCGAAGAGGCTGAACCCTCTCTCGGGTCGCCGGCGACGTGGCGCGTCCCGGCCTTCCAGGAAGACGTCGGTCCGGCAAACCGATCGGTGCTCTAGCTGACTCATTGGACTTGCCTCCAACCTAGAATCGTGAAGTCGTTGCTGCCTGGAGGACTGCCTCCACCTCCGCCCCCCCCGCCGCCTCCCCCGCCACCGGCAACGTACGGCGTAGATACGACCTGTCCCATCATGGTGACGGCGTATATCTCCCCACCGCGAACGTATATCGGCGCCATGATTTTCGAGGCTACGTCGAGGATGAAGTCCTGCACGAACGTGTTCGCGTCCAGCGCGATGATTTTGCCAATCGTGGTATCGCACTCGCCGCTTCCGTCCTTGCCGATGGAGAACACGATCTGTCCGGCGTTGTAGGCGATCCCGCCATAGAACTTGAATCCCACCTCCGGCTCCCAACTCTCCTTGATCGTGCCGTTGTCGGCGTAGATCGAGTAGAGGGCATTCTGGGCACTGGCCGAAGTATCCGTTGTCCCGCCGGTGCCGAAATACAGGATCAGTTTCCCGTCGCTGTTCTCGGCGGCGGCAATGGTACCGGCGATGGCCCGTTCCTCACCGAGCGCACCGGTAGAGTTGGCGGTCGAGAATAGCGCCAGATTGCCGAGCCCGACACTCACCGCCGAACCGACGACTTGGCCATTGCTCGGATCGAGCTTCCAGATCCTGCCTTTGTTGTCGGCGAAGACGAGCCGGTCGATGAATCCGTCGATGGCGGTGTTGGCTTCGTCGTCGGTTTCCACCGCAGTGATGTCGGTCGAAACGTAGCAGTTGGAATCGTTGAGATCGAAACGCCAGGCCAGCGCGCCAGTGCCCATGTTCACGGCGTAGACCGAGTCGCCGGTGTCCGCGGTCAGCAGCTTGCCAGAAGCGAACACTGCCAGCCACTGCTCGGTCGCTTCGGTGCCAGTGCGGATGATCGACGGCTTGGCGTGAGTGTGTCCCATGTTGGCGTCACTGAACTGCCACAGCGGCGTTGGTCCTATCGCCGACCCACCAGAGCCGATCGTCTCGGTCACGTCGAGCGCGTACACGCTTCGACCGCCGTTGCCTTCGCCCGAAACCAGTACCGTCCGCCAGTTGCCGCCGATCTTCACGCTGGCCAACGATGGCGAGCCGTCCGGATAGGCGCGAACTTGATTGTCGATCCGGTCTTGGTTGAGCCGTTGTGCCACGTCGTAGGGAATGAATGCCCAGGCTTCGGTGCCGTTGCCAGTGTCGGCCGGGTCTGCCGGGTTGGTGCGGAACGCGTGGAGAGCCCCGTCCTTGGAGCCGGCGAACACCAGCATCGGACGGTCGTCGTAGTCGTTGATGTAGTCGACGATCTCGTCTCGCACCGTGGTGCTGGTCGCCGAATTGGTGAACCACTCCGGCCTCTTTGGCGGAGTCAGCACTGCTGGCGTCGAGTTCTCGATCGATCCCAGCACGTGCCTCGGGGATTCGAGCCCGAAGCGGGCCGAGGTCTGCCAGTCGACCACTGCGGTGGCGGTAGCGGAGTCGGCAACCCCGAGCGTGGCTCGGAACGCGCTCTGGCTGGAGCTGCTGGTGCTGAAGTCCTGGCGGGAGTTGCTCGAGCTGACCGTGTAGATCGTGCGCGCGCTCACGCTCGCCGCGTCGAGAATCGCTCCTGATTCCCATTGCTGGACCAGAGTTGCGTCGTTGATGGCATAGAAGCGACCGGAATCCCCTGGCTCGCGGAAGCCGCCAGCGTAGATCAATCCGTCGGCCGCGACCACTCCGGCGTGGAAATGGGTTTCGGCTCTGAGATAGGTGAATTCGACACTCAGTCCGTCGATGCTCGGGCTCTGGGTGTGGTCGGACGTGGAGCAGAGCTGCGCTCGCCACCTCACGTTGCTGCCCACGGTGGTGCCAATCACCCCGCAGTTCTCGGTCGGATCGTCGGGACAGGCAGGCGCCGAGTACCAGGTCAATCCCCCGTCGTTCGAGACCTCGAACTGGACCGTCGAGTTTCCTGGCTTGGTGAAGTTGGGATCGAGCCTGACGTTGGTCACGGTGATCTCGTCGTTGGCCAGCGAGCCGATGTCGAGATCGCCGGACGCCACTATACCGCAGTCGACGTAGGTGGTGATGACCCGGTTGGCGAACACGTAGAACGTCGCGGAATGGTTGCCGTCGGCAATTATGAAGTCCGGGGTGCCGTCGGGATCGTGGTCGTAGTCGAAGATCAAGCCAGTGTCGAAATCGTACCGGGTGCCAGCGTTGTGGGGATCCTGGTGGGTGGTCAGTTGCTGGGTAGAGCCCCCCGAGAACGGCTGGCTGTCGCCGTCGTTGCGGTAGAAGAAGGTCTGGCCGCCAACGTGACCACTGGTGCTGTAGCCGTTGGTGGTCGGCCAGTTCCAGTTGTCGGTGCCGAACATGACGTCTGCTTTCCCGTCGAGAGAAAAATCCGCCACCAGCAGCACCGTGCCGCCGCCGGTGAAGGTAATGCTCTGGTACGACGACGATATTCCGCCGCCGAGCAAACCTGGATAGAGCCGCACCGCGTTGGTCGAGGGCCCGGTGGCAATGAGATCGCGCACCCCGTCGCCGGTGAAATCGCTATAGCCAATGGCCACTGGTCCACGGTAGTTGTAGCCAGCCTCGGTGACCAGATTGGTCTGTTTCAAGAAGTGGGGGGACGCGGCTCCGTCGTTGAGGAAGAGCAGCACGTCGCCGCCCTTGCTGGTAATCTGAGTCTTGCTGCTCGAGGCGGTGCCGGCGCCGACAATCAAGTCGAGCTTGCTATCGCCATTGTAGTCGGCGGCCACCATGGTGTGGACCCAGGTCAACCGCTGCAAGTCGTTGCGGTTGGTGACGAACTGGTAGGGAGCGGCAAAGGTGCCGTTGCCATTGCCAAGAAAGAGATCGGCGCGCGAGGCATAGCAATTGTCCATGCTGGAAGATTCGACCACGCAGCGCACGTGGATGAAGTCCTGCTTGCCGTCACTGTTGAAGTCCCCGCACACCATGCTTCCGCGCGTGGCGTCGTATTCCACGGGCAGGTCGGCGATCGTCGTCGCTACAAAGGATGGCGTGCGTGCCGGAGCATTGGGATCCGCCCAGTCCGGCGCTGGATTATCGAAGGTCCGGTTCTTGTAGAATTTGATGAAGGGCGTGCCGTACCAGGGAGGAGAGGATAGGTATATCGTGTCGGAAGCACCGACGAAGTCGGTCCAGCCGTCGGCGTCGAAGTCGGCGGCACAGGTATAGGTGACGAGGTCGGTGATACCGAGGACGGTCGAACGGAAGAGACCGCCCGACTTCTGGAGTCGCAGCTTGGCCACGGTGCCGTCGTAGACAACACCCGACTTGGTGGGAGTATTGTCGTCGAGAGCCTGGCCCGAAAAGGAGCTTGGCGACGACTCGACGTCGCACAGAGGATCGACGCTGGCACCGCCGTAGTGCTCGGGCGCCAGGAGGGCTGCGGCCAAGGCAGCGAGGACGATGCGATGAAAACGTGCTCTCCTCATGATGACCACCCTTACGGAGTGTTGAAGGTTCGTAGCGCTGCTCCGGCGGCAATTCGCTGGGAGCAAATCGCGCGGGCATCGTTGCGCGAGGTCATTGCCCGCTGGGCAAACTCGGTTTCGCAGGCGGTCTGGGCGCAATTGGTGCTCTCGAGGTCCATCTCGAGGATCACTCGCGCCCCGCCCGGACCAAAGCCAGTAATTCGTACCGTAAGGATGCCGTCGGTATCATTGCCAGCGGCAAGGCCGGAGTCGGTCGAGTTGTTGAGAATCGCGACCTGATACCACTCCCCCGTGCTGGTCGTAAACAAGTTGCCTGCCAGTCCAGGCTGAATGTTGTTGCCGAGGATGGTCGTGGGCTGTTGAGGATTGACGTTGTTGGGCTCGACCAGGCCCGAGAAGAGCGCCGTCGCATCGCACAGGCTGCGCAGGTTTTCCATCGCCACCGCCATGCCGCTCTCGGCAGCGTAGAGGGCAGCCTGCGACGATCGAGTGCGGCCCGCCGACCGGATTTCCGCCAGAGTGGCAAGAAGAGCAGCGCTTCCCACGCCAAGCAGCGCCACGAGGGTGACCATGGTTATGAGGAGCGCCGATCCTCGTTCGCCAGCAGACCCCCCTCCGTGCCGCCCATAGCGCACGTCCCGACCCGACAATCGACCAACGCCTTGTCCGGTCGGGCACGGGTACGGGCACGGGCATGGGTTCGAGCACGGGTACGGGCTCGAGTTTGCGAAGGCGGCTGTTTTCACCGCCGGCGACCGGCTACCGGTAGCCGGCTGCCGGTAGCTGGCTCCAGAAGAAGATGTCCGCCCTGGTGCTGTTGGTCGCGGCGGAGTTGCTGGTCGCGGCGGAACTGGGCGGCGGGGTGGGCCATTTTGGCAGGAGAGCCGTCTCGGGTGCTGTGCTTGCGTTCGGTTATTCTGGTTGCACATCGCTTCGAGCGTTCAAGCAAGCGGCATGCCGTGGGCAACGGAGCCGGTGCTGCGTCGCTACGTGCGCGAGATCACAGAGGACACAAACGGCACGCGGGTGCTGCTCGAATCACTTGCGACAAAAAGTGTCACCGAGACTACGCATTCATTGCGTATGATCCTCGTGCCTCCTCTCTGCGACCCTCCGCCGGCGCGCCGCAGCTTCCCGTAGGCTTCGGCATCCACCCAGGCGTCGACCTCATCAACGGAGTACCACCGCTCGTTTTAAGAGGAATGGAACAAAGAACTAGGGACTAGGAACAGGGGACCGGGAACAGCACGACCAACGGCTTTTGTTCACACCCGTGCTCTAGTTCAGGAAGTTGCGGAGATCCACCAGCGTCGTCGACCAGCGATACAAGTGATTGCCAGCGAATCGGGAGCCAGCGGCAGCTACCGGCAGGGCTCGGCTCGGCTGATCGCCAATGCTGTTGTGGGTCGGATTGCCAGTCACCGTCAGGTTCGGGGTGGCAGTAGTCGCCAGTCCGGTTACCGGAGCCACGGTGCGTGCCACCAGATTCATTCTGACCTGGATTGGCTCGCCCACGATGGCGCCACCAGATTGGAGCGAGGTTGCCATTTCATCGCTCGAGAACCAGTCTCTCTCTGGGTCGCCGTCACCGTCTTCGTCGGTCGCGTCTCCGTTCTGGAACACCCGCAGAGCAAACTGAATGTCCACGATGCCCACTGCCAGGTTTACCCAATCGCCAGCCTCCATGCCACCCGACGGCGACATTTGCAGAATGCCTTCTGCGCTGCCGGGATCGATGCGAAAAGACCGGTAGACAAAGCGAGTGAAAACAGTCTGGCCATCCTTCCAGGTCCCCGAGAGGTGGTCGCACTGCTTGTTCGACGCCATATTCCACGGCTGTCCCTGTCCTGGGTTGTGCTGGATCTTCGGTCCCGAGCCTCCGCCAGCAGCAATGAGGCCGGTGATCTTCAGAGCGCATCCTTGCCCGCGTTGAGCGCCGCCCGTTTTTACTGCGAAAATGATGTCGCCATCGGCGAACGAGCCCAGACTGTCGACCTCGGTGACGGCGGCGTTGAAGGAAGGTCCAGCGCTAGACACGATTCGCGCCATCGAGGTGTTGTCGGCGTACGCAACCGAGATTGTGTCGTCTCCTTCGGCGCCAGCGTGGTTGCCGATGCCGATCGGGCTCAGGAATGGCGGGTCAGCATTGGGATCGGCGATCGCGGTCCTTATCGCGGTCGCAAAGAAGCCTGCCTGGCGGATCTCGCGAGTCAAGAGATCGCTCGCCACTCGCAGGGTCTGCTGGACCTCGGAAATGTGCGATTGGTTCTTGTACGCTACCGAAGTCCTGGCGTAGATGCCGAACGAGAGACCGCAGGCGAGCGTTGCCAGGCAGGTGGAAACCATCAACTCCACCAAGGTGACGCCGAGCTCACGTTGTTGCTCGCGCCGTGGGAGGCGGGCAGTGGACAGTGATTCGATATCAGCCATGTTGTCCTCGAACGTTCGACTTGGAGTCCAGGGAGGTCATATCGTTTCCCCGCGAGTACGGATCATCTCCAGCCTCACCGAATGACTCAGGCCAGCGTCGGCAGCTCCACCTTCCTCGGCGTAGCTCACCTCGACCGTGACCAGCACCAGATTGGTCTGACCAGCGATTGCCGTAACGCTGTAGCGGGAACGGTAGGTGACGCCGGCCACTGCGGCGTCGGCCAGCAAGACAGGAGGTCCGCTCGCCGCAGTCTGGGCTGCCAGGAGTTGGACAACGCTTTGCCCTCGTAGCTCCTCCATCGTCTGCTCGGCGAGCATGCGCGCCCTGTCGATGTCGCGCGCCCCGACATTGGCAGTGAGCATTGTCCGATACATGGTCATCGCCGACATCGCGCCGAAAACCATGATGACCATGGCAATCAAGAGCTCGAACAGGCTGAACCCGGCCTGGTTGTGGTTGCATCGCCGGCGGACGCCTGCCACCGCACCGTTGCTCGATCGGCTCATTGCGCCACCTGCTTCCAGCCAAGGATTCGGAACTCGTCACCGCTTCCGCCTCCGCCGCCCCCCCCCCCCCCCCCCCCCCCCACCCCCCCCACCCCCCGGGGGGGGGGGGGTTTGACCAAAATTGACCGAAATGTTTAACTGTAAAAGACGCCCCCCCCCGCCGAGG
>JAZDLZ010000903.1:0-7145 GCA_043801535.1 Pseudomonadota bacterium | reverse complement strand
CCTTCGCACGGCCGTGCGGGAGTATCTCGTCCACTATCACGAGGAGCGGAACCACCAAGGGCTTGGCAACAAGCTCATCGTGCCGCTCAAGCAGCCCGCCAACACGAATGCACCGGTCCAATGCAGGGAACGGCTGGGCGGCATTCTGCGTTTCTACTATCGCCTGGCGGCGTGAATCGCTCTTGCTCATCGGCGGGTGGCAGTGCCAGGCGGACGGCGGAGGCCGAGTTGTGTTCCGCGTGAGCCTCAACGACGCGCGCTCGCGGATTGGCAAAGACCCAGCCAGCGAGCCGTCCATGGCGACGCACGGCTTGGCGAAATTGCCGCCGCGGACGGCAAATTAACTTTGGGGCCGTGCCACTCCTGCCCCCTGCTCGGGGATGGCGACGCCGCGGATGTGCCTGAAATTATTGAAGGAATCCGTCGATCCGATTTGGCACAGGGCGGGGTCTGGAGTGGCGCTGGTTAGCGGTGTGAGTCCCCCCGGCAGCGATGCTCGGCCGGTGGCAGGCGCCGAGCTGGCAATCCCTGTTCCCATACCACCGGAATTTCTTGCCACACCCGGCGCAGCAACTGGCAGTAGTCCTGATAGAAGGTCGCCAGGTCTAGCACGGTGTAGTCACCGATACTGCTGGCAGCGTAGAGCTTGCCGTTCTCGAGCAGAAGGTGAGTGACTTCGCCGTGAATCTTGAACGAGTCCAGCTTCGACCCGTTGGCGGTGCTCCAGATACCGAGCGTGCCGTTGCCAAACCCAACAATCAAGGTGTTGGCCGGTCCTTCGAGAAGTCGTGTCACCGTCGAGGTAGGAATCCCGTCGAACGAAAACGAAGGGCTGGGGCTTGCTGCCGATAGCGACACGAGCTGAATCTGACCGTCCTTGAAACCAAGCACAAGCCAATCGCCGATTCGCGCCACCGCCGATGCCGCCGTCGTCCCTGCCGTCGTTTCCGTCTCTGTCGTTCCCGTCTCTGTCGTCTGTGGCGCGTCTCTTGCCGGTGATGAGGACGCCGGCGCAGCCCGCGCTGCCGATGCCGGCGCCACCGAGGCCGGTGCACGGGCTGCTGACCCCATCGCCATCGGTGGCGCGTTCCCGGAAGTTTTCGTCGAGAAAGATGCCTTCTCCCGGCCAGCACCATCCAAGACGAAAAGTTGGCTTTCCGTTGCAGCGAAAGCATCGCCGCGATCCAAGGCGACAGCAGTCACTCCGGCTGCAAGAGTCTTGGTGGTAACACCATCGCGATCCACCAGGGACAGCTCGCTGCCTGCGAGGACCAGGCAGCTTGCCGGAAGCGCCAATGCTCTCGTGATGCCTGCTACTGGACCGCGAGCGAGCTGCCGGTCGGCCCGGGTGTCCCATATCTCGAGATAGTCGTCGTAGGTACGCAAGCAGAGAAGACCAGTCTCGTTTTCCGAGGCTTCGGCGGCTCGTTCGGCAACGGCCAGCCGCCAGCGCGCCGGCGCGCCGTTGTCGTCGAGGGGAACGCCGGAGCTCAAGTCGATCCAGCCTCGATGGGAGAAGAGCACCGGCGGTGACTGCTGCAGCAAGGGCGCCCGCCAGAAAGGAGCGCCGGTTGTCGTGTTCCAGAGCCGCAGACCCTCGCTCTCGCCGAGAGTCACGGCCAGCCCTTCGTCGGAAGAGATGCGAATGCGTCCGGTTTCGCATCTGGCCAGCAAAACGCGAGCACCATTGGCGAGGTCCCAGATTTCCGATCGATCAGCCGAGGCACTGACGCCAACCAAGCGAAACTGGTCAAGAAAAGAGGCGCGGGTGGCATGGTCGACCTGGTCGAATGGGATGCCGGCCAAGCAACCGTCAGGCAAGAGGTGGTCGGACGCAGGCAGGTCTTGGCTCGTGGAGCTTCTCGCTCCCGGTTGGCGATCGACGGATGATGGACCGGAGCGCGACCTGGGGCATTTGGGCACCATCAACGGCGGGTGCCTCCCTGTCGGCGTCCGGCCGCGCTCGACTACGTTCCATACGAGGATCCTTTGACCGTCGACGGTCAGGAGCTTGCTACCGGTGTTGTCGAAAGCGGCGAAGAAGAGTCTCTGGAAAGGACCGGGCAGCTCTGCCAAGAGCTTTCCAGATTGGACCTGCCAGACGCGAACGGGAACCTTCAAAGACCACGCTGCCAGCAAGTCTCCTTGCGGGGAGAATGCCAGATGGTCGATTTGACCTCGCCTGGCTTCGAGCGGTCTTGGCGGCGCACTGCCACCGAGGGTGACGATCTCAACGCGGCCGTCGTCTACACCGCACGCCAGCAGCGTCCCGTCCGGGCTGAAGGCCAGAGCACGGATGGCGCTCGCGCGATTGCCGAGCGCTTCTTCTTGCCTCGCGCCCGAATTGGTGTCGCCAACCAGCACTTTCTTGTCCGATCCGCCCGAAGCGATTCGCCGTCCATCAGGGCTGAATGCAACTGCCCACACGCCGCTCTCGTGACGATCGACGACCATTCGTTCTCGGCCCGAGCGAGTCTCCCAGATACGGACCTGCTTGTCATAGCCTGCCGTCGCTACCAGCGTTCCGTCGGGGCTGAATGCAGCATCTACGATCCAGCCAGAGTGTCCCCGGGCAGAGGTTCTATCGACAGGATCCGCGTCGATTCGCCACAGACTTGTCCGCTGATCGAGGCCAGTCGAAGCGATTCGTTTGCCATCGCGAGAAAAGGCCACGTCCCAGACGAGATCCGAGTGTCTGCCAACTACTCGGTTTTGCCCGGTTGCCAGATTCCAGAGCCGTACCGTCATGTCTTGTCCGCCAGATACGAGGGAGTTGCCGTCTGGACTGAAAACCGCTCGGTGTACGATATCGGTGTGTCCGGCGAGCTGCTGCTTTTCGCGGCCGCTTTCGATTTCCCAGAGACGGATGCGCGAATCAGCGCCGGCCGATGCCAACAGCCTACCATCGGGGCTGAACGAGACGCCGACCACGGAGCCCTTGCCCACTCTCATCGTTTTCAGGGGCACTGCGGCTGCCAGATCCCACAGTCGCACCGTTGAATCGACGCCGGCCGAGGCGAGGAGCCGTTCGTCCGGGCTCAGGCTAGCATCCCACACCATCCCGGTGTGACCGGTGAGCACTGTGCGTCTGCCGCCAGGGAGGAGCGGCCAGATCACAATTGGCCCGTCGAGGCTGGACGGTATCAGCCGGGTCTGGTCTCGACTGATATGGATGCTGGTCACCTGCGCATCGTGCCGGCCGATCAGTACCGGCAGTACCGGCAGTACCGGCAGTACCGGCAGTACCGGCAGTGCCGGCAGTGCCGGCGTGTCCGAGGTCTGCGACCACACGAAGATCCCGCCGCGGTAGGACGCACCAGCGAGCATGCTGCCGTCGGACGAATGGGCAATGACAGTGAGCTCTTCGCCGGCTCCTCGCCAGGTCTTGGTCGCCATCGTGTCGAGGCGGATGGAATAGGCCAGCGTATCCTGGCACGCCACCGCGACCTCCTCGCCAACTGGCGAGAACGACAAACCGTAGACCGGACTGTTGAACTCCTTGCTCCAGAGCAATGGATCGCGCTCGAGTCGCCACCACAGCGCCCGGCCGAGCGCCGAATCCTGCGTCTCGAGCGACCCGCGCAGCTTGGCCCGCGCCTCCAGGAGCTGACGCTGGGCAAGCGCTGCCCTGGCACCCTCCCTTTGTGCCTCGGAGCGCTGGGCCTCGGCGCGGTCCCGTTGGTTGGCGGTCTCGTGAGCGACGAGGACCGCACCGATCGCGATCGCGGCGAGCGTGGCTGCTACCACCGCGATGGCTGCTCGTTTGCTCAAGCGCACCCGCTCTTCGCGGCGCACGCCGGCTTCCAGAAAATGTCTGACGAGGACAGGGGCTTCGCTGCCGAAACGCAAGAGCGTACGCTTGGCTTCGAGCAGGGCCTCGCCGCGCCAGACTTCCTCCAGTCGCCTTCCCCGTTTCTCCCAGAGCTCGGCAGCCTGCATGGCCTCGGAAACGAACGACAGCTCTTCCTTGCTCTCGTCTATCCAGCGCGCAAGCCTGGCCCAACTCCGAACGAGCGATTCGTGCACGAGCTCCAGCACTGACTCGCCGCCGCCGTGCTTGCGTCCGGTGGCAAGCAGGCGTGCCCGGAGAAGCTGCTCGAGAATCTGCTCTGCCTTGCTGCCTAGTCCTTCGATGGCGGCGGCAATGGGCAGCACTCGCCGGGTGCCTTCGGGAGTCACCAGCCGGAGCAGCAGCTTTCGCGCGATGCGAATCTCGTCGGGACCGAGCCCTTCGAGCACGCCGTCGGCATGCTCGGCAAGAGCTCCCGCTACCCCGCCCATGCCCTGGTAGGCAGAGCGCAGGACTGTCCGGCGCTGCTGGTCACGCCGTTCCCAGAGCATCGTGCTGGCGAACTGGAGCAGCGGGAGGCAGGCCGGCTCGTCGCGCACCGACGCAATCATCTCGTCGACCAAGGCGGGATCCTCGTAGGAGTAGCCGACCATCTCGAGCGGCTTCACCAGGATCTCGCGGAGCATTTCCGTGCTCGGCTTTCTCACTACCGTTACTCTGCTCAGGCTATCCCCGACACCCGAGCCTTCGGCGATTCTCCCGAGGAAATCGTCGCGGACCGTGAACACGACTCGTGCCGGGCTAGTGGAATCGTCCGCTGCCAGACAGAGCGCTTCCATGAAGCGGCGGCGAGCCTGTTCGTCACCCACCAGGGTATAGAGCTCTTCGAGTTGATCGACGAACAGGAGCACCTTGCTCCTCTGCTCGTCGGCGATCCTCTCCAGATGAAGGCTCAGCAGGCTTGGCAGGCTCTGCAGCTCGTCGGCGAGCTTGATCTCGCGGGAAGCGGGTCTACCGGTCTCTCCCAGTCTCGCCAGCGCATAGATATTGTCTGGCCCTTTGCCAAGAGCTGCCATGGGGGGGGGGGAGTGCTTCGCCCCATGGAGGTGAGCCCGTGCTTGGTTTCGCTGCGCTGAATTCTCACCGCCAGATTGAGGAACGGCTCGCTCCCCGGCCGCATCTGGAGCACAACCCATGGACCTTGCTCGCGCAGCCGCGGAATGACACCAGCCTGAACGAACGAGCTCTTGCCAGCCCCGGATGGACCGACGATTGGAAGCACCGCGTGCTCTCGCATCGCTTCCAGGAAGGCGCCGATTTCTCTCTCGCGGCCGTAGAAGCAATCGCGGTGTCTTTCGGCAAACGGCATCAGTCCTCGGAAGGGACTGCGGTCGCTCTGCTCGTGCCTGCTTCCATCGGAGAGGAGACGCTCGAGAATCTCTGCCACCTGTGACGCCGGTGGACGCCCTTGCGGATTCTTGTCGAGACAGCGCTCGACGAGAGACAGGAGCTCGGCAGGCATTCCGGGCGTGACCTTCGGCGCTGGCACCGGATCCATGGTCGCCACCACCCGGTGCAGGTGCTCGACCGGGTGCTCTTCGTAGGGCCGCCGACCTGACACGAGCTCGTACAGCACCGTCCCAATCGCCCACACATCCGACGCCTCGGTGCTCTCCATGCCGCGCCATTGTTCGGGTGCCAGGTGGCGGGGAGTGCCGCAAACCGTTCCGGTCCGTGTCGTTGCCGCCGAATCGCCGGCGGTGGCGATTCTCGCCAGGCCAAAGTCGAGCACTCGCAGCCGGCCATCCTTGGCCAGAAGGATGTTTTCCGGCTTCAAGTCGCGGTGCAGAACGCTATTCCGGTGAGCCTCGGCAACCGCTCGGGCAATCGCCAAGCCGATGCGAATCGCCTCGCGAGTCCCTGGTCGCTCTTCGTTGAAACGCTGGCGTAGCGTCTGTCCCTCGACGTATTCCAAGGCGAGGTACGGCTTGCCCTTGAATTCGCCGGAAGCGTAGATTGTCACCAGATGGGGATGATTGAGGCTAGCGGTGATCAGCCCCTCCTGCTCCCGACCAAGCCCTGCCGCACCCGTGGTGGACTTGCTGCCGCCGAGTAGTTTGAGCGCTACCTTGCGGCCCAGCCTCGTATCGCGGGCCAGATAGACGTCGCCCATGCCACCGCGACCAAGAAGGCGCACCACGCGAAAGTGGTCGACCATCGTGTCCGGTTCGAGAACTGGCAGATTACGCGCCACCACGGAAGCCTAATACAGTTCGCATCCTGGTAGGGCATTCCTGTCACGGTATGCGACCCTGGCGCCCGGTCTGCTTTGCCTCTCGGCCTCGGGCGCGAGTCATGGCCGCCGGCGCGAAGCCTTGGTATTCGTTACTATTTTTCAAGCCACGCCCCGGTCGCGAAAGGATCGATGCTCCGTTCTCTAGAAATGGCATGGCGCTTGTATTCCGATCGGTTGTTGTGCCCGAGGTCGTGGGACACGATAGACGATACATCTCAGTCGACTATTCGGTGCAAGCTGGCTTACATGAGCAACCGCAATTGACAACCCGCTGGCGGCCGCTCTACCGTCGACGTTTGGAGGATTGCTGATGGTCTGTGATCGTCGTCCCACCTATCCTCGGCTTCTTCGCTTCGTCGTTCTCTTCTGCTGTTTGCCAGCGTGCGGACCACCCTCGATCGTCTCTGGTGATGCCGCTCACATCGACGCGCGGGTCGATTCGCGCCAGAACACCGAAGACGATCGAGACGGCGATTGCATCAGTGACGTCGAAGAAGGGCAAGAGCAAGGCACCGACACCGACAAGGACGGAACCGCCGACTATCTCGACACTGATTCCGACGGAGACGGCATTGACGATTCGGTCGAGACCGGCGATTGCGACTTCGATACCCCTGCCCGCGACTCCGACGGTGACCGTACCCCCGACTATCGGGACACCGATTCCGACAACAACGGCCGGTCCGACAGGCAAGACGGCGCCGCCGACACCGACAAGGACGGGATCCCCGATTGCGCCGATTCCGACGACGACAACGACGGAATTCTGGACAAGCTCGAGATTGGTGAGGATCCGGCGAATCCGACCGATACCGACAAGGACAGCGTGCCCGACTACCGGGATCTCGATTCGGACAGCGACTTCATTGCCGACTACGACGACGGCTCGTTCGACGGCGACAACGACAAGATCCCGAACTTCCGCGACCTCGATTCGGACAACGACGGCCGGCCCGATTCGGCGGAGGTCGACGACAACAACCTGGCGACCTTTCCGCCCGACAGCGACGGAGACGGTGCCCCGGACTTTCTCGATCTCGACAGCGACGACGACGGCCT
>JAZDLZ010000896.1:0-2838 GCA_043801535.1 Pseudomonadota bacterium | reverse complement strand
CGCTGCCCTGGGATCTCACGTTCGATGCTGGTCTCCGGCTCGACACGGCGGTCGGCGTTTTCGAGATTGGATTCGCGAACGCTCTCGGCAGGTTGCCTCTTTGATGCGTAGTCTAGAGAGGCGACTGTCTTCGATCGGCAGTGGACGTACGGGCACGAGTACGAGCTGTAGAGCAAGACCCCAGCGAAATGCTCGGTGCCTGCTAGCGCTAACGTCAACGCTTGTGCCGGCGCTCACGCTCGCCCCCCGCGAAGTGGCGGCCGATACGCCGGTTGTCGCCGAGCGAAGACTCCAGATTATCGAGGGCAAGCAGTATCTACAGGTTTCCGGGTCCTTCACCGACGCCTTCGACGAAGAGCTCCTGGCTGGGCTTTCCAGTGGTTTCCCCACGGTGGTGCTGCTTCGATCGTATGTCTATCCGACGCACGGTTCCGAACCGCTGGCATTCACCGCAGCGACTTTCCGGGTGGTCTACGACCTTTGGGAGGAGGTCTACCAACTCGAGATCGAGGACCTCGCTGGCAAACGTCGCTATCAGCGGGCAACCCGGGCAGAGGCATTGAAGGATATGACGACCATGGTGCAGTTCCCGGTTGCGCCGCTGGCTTCGATTCCGACGGGACAGTTGCTCTTCGTCGCAATCGTGGTCGAGGTGAATCCCGTCTCGGAACAGCTCATCGCCGAGGTGCGCCGCTGGTTGAGCAGGCGCAAAGGTAGCTTGCGCCCGAATGGGTCGTTTTTCGGTTCTTTCGTCTCGGTATTCGTGAATCCCAAGATCGATGAAGCTGAGCGTACTCTCAGCTTCCGTTCGCAGCTTTTCTCGAGGGCGAAGAAATGAAGGAAAGCGAGCCCCCACTCCCGTTGTCTTCGCCGTCTGGCTCGGCGGTGCCGTCCGGCTCGGCCGCGCCATCTGGTGATGCGTCGTTGGCTGATTCGTCTCCGTCAGCATCCAACGGTCGGACGTCGGGGCGACAGCATGCCAGCGCGCGACCCGCGCGGCGCTGGCGATTCTGGCCACGGTTCCGTCTCGGCCTTCAGGCCAAGGTGGTCGTCGGACTGCTGCTGCTCGCGGCGGTGCCGGTAGTGGTATCGGCCATCTTCGTCGGGGAAATATCGGTGGTCGCGCAGAACGTCGCCGACGGTGAGATTGAGAGGCTACAGAGTCCTCTCCAGAACGCGAGCGAGGCGTATCGTGATGCCATTGCCGCCCGGAAAGAATCGTTTCGTCGATCTGCTCTAGCCATGGCGAGGGATCCCAGGCTGCGGGATCTTTGTCTCCGCGCCTCTTCTCGAAATGCTCTAGAGCATGCGCTGCGCGCCGCCTTGTTGCTCGAGCCAATGCTGATGAGGGCGACGATCGAGGTTGACGGGGTAGAGGCGGCGGTCGCCGAACGACCGCCTGTCACTGCTGACCCGCAAAAGACGCTCACTCTCGATCAGCAGCTTGCCGAGGCGCCAAGCTGCAAGCTGTCGCTCACGTACGCAACGTCCGCCCGTCTGCTCGGAAACTACGAGCGGCTCGGTGCCGTGCTCAAAGCCGGGCGCGATCGCCGGCAGATCCACCGCGCTCTGCCAGCGGTCTACGAGCTGTCGTTCTTGTTGGTGGTTGGCGGATTCATGGCCGCAACCGCCGCCGTTGCCATCGTTTTTGCCCGCCGCACAACAAGACGAATCAGCACGCTGGTGGCGGCCACGCAGCACGTCGGCGAAGGCAAGCTGGACACTGGCACTGTCGAAGCACGAGGACGAGACGAGTTGGCCGATCTGGCTCGCGCGTTCAACAAAATGGTCGCCGACATCAAGCGATCACGGGCGGAGATCGAGTACCTCCACAAGATCGGTGCTTGGCAGGAAGTTGCTCGGCGCCTGGCTCACGAGATCAAGAACCCGCTGACACCGATTCAGCTCGCGGTGCAGCAGCTATACAGCAAGTATCCAGGCGGCGACGAGAAATACCGGCGCCTGCTCGACGATTCCTTGGCGATCGTCACCGAGGAGGTCGCCGGATTGAAGAGGCTCGTCGACGCTTTTCGCGTGCTGGCAACCCTGCCCAAGGTCGAGCCGAAGGCTCTCGATTTTGGCGCGGTCGTCAGCGATGTGGCGCGCGAGACGGAAATCGAGGTCGGCGGCGGGTCGACCCAACCTGCTCTGATAAGTGGCGATCGCCTGCTGCTGCGGCGTGCTCTGGTCAATCTGGTCGAAAACGCCCGCCAGGCTGGCGCCACCAGAGTGAGGATCGACTGGTGGGCGAGCGGCACGACCCTCAATGCCACCGTCGAGGACAACGGCACTGGCGTGGCCGAAGAGCTGCGCGAGAGAGTGTTCGATCCGTATTTCACTACCAAGGAGCAGGGAACCGGGCTAGGGCTGGCAATCGTCAAGAAGACACTACTCGAGCACAGGGGAGAGATTATCCTCGCTCCCGAGAAGTCGGTTCTCGGCGGAGCACGATTCGAGATTCGGCTTCCGGTGGTCTAGACCACCGATCGGTGCTCTAGGTTGGGCGGCGACTCAGGAAGACGGACCGTTCTTTCGGCTGATGTTCATGATCAGGTCTTTTTTCGCCAGCTTGAGCTTCTTGATTTGTGCCCTTTCGACCTGCTCCTCGCTCGTCAAGGATATGTGTCGCTCGAGCTCAGCAAGACGTGCTTCGAGAGCACGGTGCTCTGCCTTGAGACGTTCGAGCAAAGCTTCGCGGTCGGGAACATCCTGCATCGAGTTCTCCATCGCCTCTCCCCTTTTCGCAATGCACGTGTCAAGCCACAGGGATTCTAGTCACAGATTCGATGCCGGGCAAATCACTATTTCCCCACCTGGAATTCGGAGTCCACGATTCCA
>JAZDLZ010000867.1:0-2058 GCA_043801535.1 Pseudomonadota bacterium | reverse complement strand
CGAAGTCGACCTCGACGTGGCCGCAGCAACGGCAACCAGCGCCAATCTGAAGGAATTGGCCAGACAGCTTCGGGAGAGCCCGCGTCTGTTGAACGTGCTGCTGCACGAGCTGGCGGCGAAGACCAGGAGCAAGGTTCTGCTGTTCGTCGACCAGCTCGAGGAAGTGTTCACCCTGGTCGCCGAAGACGAAGTGAGGCGGCGGTTCGTGGAGGCAGTGTGCAAGGCAGTGGAGGAGCCGGCCAGCCCGGTGCGTGCGGTGTTCACGGTCAGGGACGATTTCCTCGGGCGCGTCATGGCAGGCACCGAGGTGGGAACGGCGCTCGATCGGGTAGTGGTGCTGCGGAGGCCGGGGAAAGCAGAGCTCTCCGAGATGCTGGGACGGCCGATGGCAATGGCGGGCTACCGCTTCGAGGACCCGGTGCTGCTCGAGGAAATGGCAGCGTCGGTCGAGGGAGAGCCGGCCTGTCTGCCGCTCGTGCAGTTCGCCGCCCAGCTCCTCTGGGAGAAGCGCGACAAGACCAGACGGCTGATTCCGCGGTCGGCGTATCAGGAGATGGGCGGGATTCCGGGCGCCCTGGCAGAGCACGCCGACTCGGTACTGGCCGGGCTGGGTAGCGAGCAGGTGCAAGTGGCGCGCGAGCTGCTGCTGGCGCTGGTCACACCCGAGGGGACCCGCCGGGTCGTGGCCATGCGAGGAGTCGAGGCGAGTCAGGGCAGTGCTGGCAAGGCAGTGCTGGGACGACTGGCGCAGGCTCGGCTGGTCACGATTCGTCGCGGGCGAATCGGGGAAACGATCGACACGGTGGCCGAGCTGGCCCACGAATCGCTCATCCACACCTGGGGACAGCTTGCTCGCTGGCTCGAGGAGAGCAAGGAGGATCGCGAGTTTCTCGTCGAGGTGCAGCAGGCCGCGGAGCAATGGGAAAGGCGCGGCCGGCGCGACGAGGAGTTGTGGCAGGGACAGATCCTCGACGAGAACCTGGCAAGGCTGCAGCGCTGCCAGTGCAGCGTGCCAGAGCTGGCGCGGCATTTTCTGACCGGCGGACTTGCCAGGAAACAGCGCTGGCGCCAGAGACGCCGAATCGCCATGGCTGTTGGCGTGTCGTTGCTGGCGTTGGTCGCCGTGGTCTCGACTGTCCGCGAGCGCGAAGTGCGCCGGCAGCGGGACCAGGCAGTGGCGCAGCGCGCCGAAGCGCAAGCCCAGCGCGCCGAGGCCCAGCGTGAGGGCGCCAGCGCTGCCCTGAATCGGGGCGACCTGCTCGAGGCGCGCGCCAAGCTGCGCGGCTCCCTCGAGACTCGCGACTCGACGATGGGACGGGTGCTGTGGGGAGAGCTTTTGCAGCAGTCGCTGCTGTGGAGCAAGAAGCTCGGCGGGTGGGTCTGGGACGTCGCCTTCTTCCCCGACGGCAGGACCGTGGCCGGCGCCTGTGTCGACGGCAAGATCTACCTGGTCGATACCGGCACCACTATGCTGCGCACGCTGCGATCGGTGGTCGGACCGCTGTGGTCGGTGGCGGTGTCGCCGCGGGGCGACTATCTGGCGGCCGGCAGCGAAAGCGGGCGGATCGTTCTCTGGAGCGTCGAGCACGGCAGAGCCTTGGAGCTGTCTGGTCATACCGCCACTGTCTGGGGTCTGACGTTCGATGCCGCGGGCGAGTCGCTGGCATCGGCAAGCAATGACACGACGGTGCGCGTCTGGGATGTCGGCAGCGGCAGGGAACGGCTGGTGCTTCGCGGGCACGACAAGCCGGGGACGCCCGTGACGAGAGTTGCGTTCACTCGGGAAGGGGCGCTGTTCTCTGCAGGCCGAGACGGCACCGTGAGGAAGTGGGATCCGCGGACTGGCGTTGGCCGGATTCTGTTGGAGGGAGCGGACTCGCTCTATGGATTGGCAGTCGATCCTGCTGGCAGAAGGCTGGCGACTGGCGGCGCAGCACGGACGATCCGGCTGTGGCAGGCCGATGGCGAGAATGAGCTGGTGGCAAGAGAGCTCGCCGCCATGCGTGGCCATCGTGACTTGATAACTGGCATTGCCATCAGCACGGACGGCAGATTCCT
>JAZDLZ010000864.1:0-4635 GCA_043801535.1 Pseudomonadota bacterium | reverse complement strand
AGGTACGGATGAGGAGCGGTGTTTGGGTGGGGGAGTGGGTGGGTGGGGGAGTGAGCCGTGCCGGGCTCAATGGCTACTTGTTCTCCTCGAACTCGGCATCGATGACGTCCTTGCTGGCCCTCGCAGCATCGCCCATTCCCGCCGCGGTCTGGGCTCCAGCTTCGTCGCCGGAGCCGGCGCCCGCACTGCGGTACATGACTTCGGCCAGCTTGTGGGTAGCTCGCTGAAGCTGATCGATCGCCGCTCTGAGAGGCGCGGCAGAGGTAGCATCCTTGTTGCGCTCGAGCACTTCGCGTGCCTCGCGAAGCTGGGATTCGACCTGTACCCGTTCAGCCTCGGGCACGCGATCGCGGTTCTCGTCAATCAGCTTCTGAGTATTGTAGACGAGACTGTCGAGTTGGTTTCGTGCCTCGACTGCCTCGCGCCGCTCGCGGTCACCACTCTCGTACTCGTTGGCATCCTCGACCATTTTCTTGATTTCGGGCTCGGAGAGACCGGACGATGCGGTGATGGTGATGTGCTGCGACTTGTTGGTGGCCTTGTCTCGAGCGCTCACGTTGACGATGCCGTTGGCGTCGATGTCGAACGTCACTTCGACTTGGGGGACTCCTCGTGGTGCCGAAGGAATGCCGTCGAGATGGAACTTGCCGAGAGTCCTGTTGTCGCGCGCCATTGGCCGTTCGCCTTGCAGGACGTGGACTTCGACGGACGTCTGATTGTCGGCAGCGGTGGAGAAAGTTTCCGTTTTTCTCGTCGGAATGGTCGTGTTCCGTTGAATCAGAATGGTGTTGACGCCTCCGAGGGTCTCGATGCCCAGCGAAAGAGGTGTAACGTCGAGGAGGAGGATGTCCTTGACCTCGCCCGAGAGCACTCCAGCCTGGACAGCAGCTCCAAGTGCAACGACCTCGTCGGGATTGACCCCCTTGTGTGGCTCTCTGGCGAAGAACTCTTTGACTCTGCTCTGAACCATCGGGATCCTCGTCGAGCCGCCAACGAGGACCACCTCTCCGATCTGTTGCGGTGACTTGCCGGCATCGGCGAGAGCACGCTTGCACGGCTCGATCGTACGTTCGACCAGCGGGGCTATCATCTGTTCGAGCTTGGATCGCGAAAGCTTCATTACCAAGTGCTTGGGTCCGCTGGCGTCAGCGGTGAGGAACGGAAGATTGATTTCGGTCTCCATCACCGTCGAGAGCTCGATTTTTGCCTTTTCCGCTGCCTCCTTGAGCCTTTGGATGACCATGCGGTCTTTGGAAACGTCGATCCCAGTGTCGCGGCGGAATTCGGCTATCAGCCAATCCATGACGACGATATCGATGTCGTCGCCGCCAAGGTGGGTGTCGCCATTTGTGGATACGACTTCGACCACCTTGTCGCCGACCTCGAGAATAGAAATATCGAAGGTCCCGCCACCAAAATCGTAGACGGCAATCACCTGATCCGATTGTTTGTCCAAACCGTATGCCAGTGCTGCCGCTGTCGGTTCGTTGACAATCCGCTTCACTTCGAGGCCGGCAATGCGGCCAGCGTCCTTTGTTGCCTGGCGCTGGGAATCGTTGAAATAGGCCGGAACCGTTATTACCGCATCAGTCACTTTGTCGCCGAGATAGGCTTCTGCGGCCCGTTTCAGTTTCATCAAGACATAGGCCGAGACTTCAGGAGGAGAGTAGCGCTTGCTACGGATCTCGACGTGAGCATCGCCGTTGGGCGAGCGAACGACCTTGAACGGGACTCGTCCGATCTCGGTGGAGAGCTCCTCGACTCGACGTCCCATGAATCGTTTGATCGAGTAGACTGTGTTCTCTGGATTCGTTATGGCCTGGCGTCTGGCGATTTGGCCTACCAGTACCTCACCCTTCTCGTCGAAGGCGACTACGGACGGCGTAAGCCGACCGCCTTCTTCGTTGGTGATGATTTTTGGCTCCTTGCCTTCCATGATCGCCACTACGCTGTTGGTAGTGCCCAGGTCGATTCCGATGATCTTCCCCATTTGTATTGTCCTCGCGCTGCTCGACGAAAGACGAGCTATTGTCCGGTGGCGTTGGCAAAAGTAACCATGGGTTGCGAGTACGTCAAGAGACGGCTCCTGCTATAGTTCGGTGGTGCAAGGAGACAATAGAGAGCAACGTCAGGATTGTCCGCAGCAGACAGACGCCACCAGCATCGTGCGTCGGGCTGCCCGTGTTCGATCGCGGGGGTTCGTCTGGATTGCCGTCGGAATTGCAGCCGATCTCTTGTTTCGCCTACTAGGTCGGCCACTCGTCCTTCGGGGCTCCAAGCTGCCATGGGGCTTGGTCCTCGTGGGAGCTGGGCTCATTCTGATTGGATGGGACCTCTGGCGGAAGAGACAGGGGCGAGACTAGGTTCGGCCGGATATTCGGCCGGCTACGCTGTCGTCTGGTTTTCGCCGCCCTGTTTGATGGAAGGCGGAGGCATCACGACGGGGACGACGTCGTGTTTCGACACTCCGGAGATCGAATCACCAGGACGCGGCTCTCCGGCGGTCTTGAGGACGCCTTTCAGTGAATCCGGCAACTCGGCAAGGGCGAACGGCAGGAGATCGTCCATCCGTCTTACGGAAACAATCTCCATTTCCCGCTTTGCCTGTTCGGGGACGTCGATCAAGTCCTTGGCGTTTCTTTCGGGAATGATCACTCGTTTGATCCCGGCACGGTGAGCAGCCAGCAGCTTGTCTTTGATTCCGCCCACCGGTAGCACCATTCCACGCAGGGTTATCTCTCCGGTCATCGCCACGTCGGGACGTACGCATTTGCCAGTCAGCAGCGAGGTGAGGGCAACGAACATGGTAACGCCCGCAGATGGTCCGTCTTTGGGAATGGCACCGGCGGGGATATGAACGTGGATGTCCGCCTTTTCCAGGAAGCTCTCCTCCAACCCTAGCCACTTGGCGCGAGTACGCACGAACGACATCGCCGCCTGAGTGGACTCTTTCATTACGTCCCCGAGCTGGCCGGTCATCACCAGCGTGCCTTTTCCTGGCATCCGAGTTGCCTCGACGAAGATGATGTCGCCTCCAACCGGAGTCCACGCTAACCCCGTTGCGACTCCGGGCTCGCTGGTACGCTCGGCAACCTCAGGCTGGAACTTCTCCGGCCCGAGATACTCTCCCACCTTGACCCGGTCGACGCTCTCTTTCCCCTCCTGTTTTCCTTCCGCCACTTTCACGGCCACGCCCCGGCAGATGTTGGCGATCTCCCTCTCCATGTTGCGGACGCCAGCCTCACGAGTGTACGAGTCGATGATTTCGTCGACTGCCTCGTCGCACAGCTCGAGTTGTTCGGTGTTGATTCCGTGCTCGGAAAGCTGTTTGGGAATCAGGAACTGTCTGGCGATGCTGCGTTTCTCTTCTCGCGTGTAGCCCGGCAGCTCGATGATTTCGAGACGATCGCGCAGCGCGGGCGGGATCGGATCGAGCAGATTCGCCGTGGCGATGAACATTACTTTCGAGAGATCGAACGCGACTTCCAGATAGTGGTCAGAGAAGCTGTTGTTCTGCTCAGGGTCGAGGACCTCGAGCAGAGCCGAGGCTGGGTCGCCACGGAAGTCGTGGCCGAGCTTGTCGATCTCGTCGAGCACGAAGACTGGGTTGTTCGTTCCCGCCTTCTTCATCCCTTGGACTATTCGTCCGGGCAGCGAGCCGACATAGGTGCGCCGATGCCCACGGATCTCCGCTTCGTCACGCACGCCACCCAGCGAGACCCGGATGAACTTGCGTCCTATCGCTCTTGCCACCGATCTCCCGAGAGACGTCTTGCCTACTCCTGGGGGGCCAGCCAGACAGAGAATGGGACCCTTCTTGTCGTTCTTCAGCTTGCGGACTGCCATGTATTCGACGATGCGCTTTTTTACCTTGTCGAGGTCGTAGTGGTCGTCGTCGAGCACTTGGCGAACGGCAGGAATATCGATCTTGTCCTCGGTGGAAATGGCCCACGGCAATTCGACGAGCCACTCCAGATAGGTACGCGTCACGGTGTATTCAGCCGACGAAGGCTGCATGACCTTGAGCCGGTCGTATTGCTTCTGCGCGGCCTTCTCCGCCTCGGGCGGCATTTTTGCCTGCGCTATCTTTTCTTTGAATTCCTCGAGGTCGCTGCCACCTTCGTCGAGCTCGCCAAGCTCTTCCTTGATCGCCTTGAGCTGCTGTCTCAGCACGTATTCGCGCTGATTGCGCCCCATCTCCTCTTGGACTTGGCTGTTGATTTTTTCCCTTACCTTGAATACCTCGAGTTGGCGCGAGAGGAACTGCAATACCTTGCGCATTCGCGCCTTGATGTCGAACGCCTCCAGGATGTCCTGCTTCTCCTCGACTTGGAGCTCGAGGTTGGAGGTGAGGAGATCGGCAAGTTGTCCGGGCTCGGCAACACTATCTACCAGGGCACCAGCTTCTTTGGGTAGATCGGGCATGAACTTGATTGCCCGTTTGGCGATCTCCTTCAAGTTCATGATCAAGGCGTCGAGCTCGATATCCGTTTGGGTTGGATCGGGATGAACCGATACCCTCGAGGAAATGAACGGATCGTGCTGCACGTACTCGCCAACCTTGATTCGCGAGACGCCTTGGAGGATGACGCTGAAGTTGTCCTTGGCCAGTTTGATGACCTTGAGGATTCGGGC
>JAZDLZ010000848.1:0-2274 GCA_043801535.1 Pseudomonadota bacterium | reverse complement strand
TTGCGCGTGCTTGAGCTTCGCCAAGAGCTTCCCGACGGCATTGGCCGTCTGCAGATGGTGCGTGATCAGGACCCCGTCGCGCTCGAGTCCGTAGGCTCCCAACGGTGACTTCACTTGCTGGGCTTCTTCGCGACTCGTCACGAGCTCCACACTCGCGCGGTGTCCGTGCTTCTCGAGTGCTGCTCTTACCTCGTAGGCCCAGTGGGCGTTGAAGGGACACTGGTCAGTGTAGCGGCCCACAAAGCGTCCGCCGGTCGATCCCCCCGGGGTCTTCACTGGATCGGCGAAGCGAGGATCCTTGCCGCCTTTCTTGAGGCGACGGGCGAGGAGGATGAATTCCTCGGCCGCGTCAACGACTGTGAACCCCGTGGTGCTTGAAGATAGATGCTTGGGACGGGGACGGCCTGAAAAGCCAGTGGAGCAGCATACGGTGAGTAAGCTATCCTAGCGTTCGGGAAGATGCCAAAGCACCCGGAGCGCTGCCCGGCTCACACTGAGCTCGACGTGTATACTAGCTGTTCGTTTGGCTGCGCGTATTGCGTGGCCAGGGATCGATGGTTGGAAGGTCCGCTCCGCCCTAGTGGCGATGGCAGTCGACTCATGCTACTCCCTATGATTGCAGGGGTGGCTACTGATGGTTTCGGTTCTCTACTTGATGCCCACCCGAGGGTGCAATTGCCGGTGTACCTACTGCTACGTCCCGGATCGCAGCACGGGCGGGAGCGATTCTCTGCTGCGGCAGGTTGTCGATCGGTTCGTCACCGCCCAGCGAAATCGACCTGGCGGCAGGCCCGAGCTGCGATTCGTCGGGGGAGAGCCGTACGTAAAGGATGCACTCACGCTGGAGCTCTCGCAGAGGTTCTTGGAGCAGTGCGACGCTGGGCTGGTGGTCGTCAACACCAATGGCACGCTCGTCACCCAGGCATTGCGTCGAGGCCTGCTGGCTCCTTTCGCGACCCGACCGGAGCGGCTCGTCCACGTGGTGTCGTTGGACGGACCGGCGCATATCCACGATCCGAGGAGACCGCTCTGTTCTGGAGAGAGCTCGTACGAGAGCACCTTGGAAGGACTGCGGGCGCTCCTGTCCCATGGCTTTCCGGCGTACGTCAACATGGTGCTGGACACCGAGAGCGTGCACGGCCTTGAGACGTTGATGGGCCTGATCAAAGACGAGCTCGGCATGTGTGCTCTCTCGGTTTCTTTGCGCTATGTGCCAGGTGTGCCGATGACCGTCGACAGCAGGATCGCGCTCCTCGTGACCGCATATCGCCTCGCCGCCCAGCAGGGTATTCGCCTGACGGGGCATCATCGGCTGCTCCTGGGCAGGCAGATCCCCGAGCTCGCCTGTCACGCGGGCGAAAAGACCATGCTCGCCACCGCCGAAGGCGAGCTCCATGCGTGCCAGCGATTCGTGGGCAGGGAGCGACCGCTGGGGTTTGTCGGCGACGATGTCGACTTCGACTCGCAGCGCAAACGATGCTTCGTCCACAACCTGAGACTGCTGGCGGCGACGGCGGTCGCAGTGGTGGCCGCGTGCAGGCCTGACATGGATCCCACATCTAGCGAGGATCGTCGCCGGTTCGCGCGGGATCGCGATATCCCCAAAGGAGGTAAGGCTGCTGATGGAGATGCGAGGTCTTGATGGTCTGAGCGAGCAGGAGCTCCGCGCGACACGCCTGGGCTTCTGGGATGATGGGTTCACCCAAGTTCTGATACGTCGTTTTCCTGATGGCGTGCGGACGCTGGTTGACGTTGGTTGTGGTCTCGCCACCGCCGCTCACGCGTTGCTTCCAAGACTTGCCGCTGTGAGCTACGTCGGGATTGACGCCGACGAGCAGCGTCTTCGCAAGGCAGAGGAGCTTCTGGTGGGAGCTTCCTATGCGGCGCGAGTAGAGCTGCGGGCAGGACTGGCCGAACGGCTGCCGTTCCCAGATGCGCAGGCAGACCTTGTGCTGACCTGCATGACCATGCAGCATCTGGTAGACGCCGCGGCTGCGGCGCGGGAAATGCGCCGCGTCCTCGCTCCGCGCGGGCGAGTGGTGGCAGTCGAGCCGGATAATCTCAGCAATTCGTTCTACTTCGATGTCAACCTCGATGAAGTGAACGTCGCATTCCGTAGCTTGTTCGGGCGGCTTCGTTGTGAGCGCTCTCCGGCCAACTTGGCAATCGGACCATGCCTGGCAAGGCTGTTCGAGCGAGAGGGGTTTTCGATCGTTGAGTTCTTCCCGTACGCGGTCGGGAGGGCGAAGAAACTGCCGGCCAAGGAGGCATTCG
>JAZDLZ010000836.1:0-2994 GCA_043801535.1 Pseudomonadota bacterium | reverse complement strand
CCAGCGGTAGCCTTTCGGAAGCTGCCCCTCGGTCTCCGTCTCCTTCGCCATCTTGAGGAAGAGGAGGTAGGTCAGCTCGGTGACGTACTGGTGATAAGTGATCCCGTCGTCCCGCAGAACGTTGCAGAGATTCCAGAGCTTGGCGACGATGTCGAAGGTGGTGGTCATTCTCTATCCCCTTGAGGACGCGAGGTGGCGATGTCCCGTCTGCTGTTGAAAAGCGGGTAGCGGCGACTATCCATGATTGCTATGCAGCTTCCCTGTCGGCGTCAAGCTGCTTCTCTGCTTTGCGTAGTACTTGACGGAGTTGGCTGAGAAAGCGATGCCCCTTGATCCGGCGGAAGCGGCGCTCGGCGGCCGTCACTCCCAGCGAGACCCAGCGCTTGGCCATCGCGCCATTCCTCCAGTTTTTCACGTTGCGCGACACTCGGCGGACTGTGCCCATGATGTTCTCGATGGCGTTGGTCGTCGAGAGAGAGCGACGGAGCGTCTCGGGGAGGCCGAGCTTGATCACCGTAAGGGTCTCCTCCATTCCCTCGCGGAGGCTCGCCGCAGCATCTTCCTCTCCATCGCGCTCAAGCGAGTTGGCCAGATTCTTGAGCAGGCGACGCGCTGTTACGACCGTCGAGGACTTGTACGCCCCCCGCATCGCCCGTCGGATGTGGGGTTGCCGTTTCTTTGGGAGATGGCTCAGCACATTACGGATCTTGTGCAGCTGGCAGCGCTGCACGATGACCATCGAGCCCAGCACATCGTTCAGTGCCTTGCGGATCCCCTTGCCCCCGTCGATGACGCACAGGATACGCGACTGCACCACGAGCCCCCGCTCGATCATGTCCTGCAGCAGCGTCGTGCAAACCGCGGCGTTCTCCGTCGAGCCAAGCGCGATCCCGAGTGGTACCTTTCGTCCATCGAGGGTGATCCCCAGCGCGACCACGACCACGTGCCCCGCGATCTCGATCCCATCGATCATCAGCGCGATGGGCTCTACGCCGTCCAGTCGTCCTCGGAGTTTGTCCTGCAGCTTGGCCTTGGTCTGCTCCACCAGGTGCCGACTCGCAGCGCTCTTGCTCGTGCCGCGAGCCTTGATGCCCTCGGGCAATGGTTCCAGGCTCTGGGCGTAGCCTCGAGTGGAGACTCCGAGCAACACCTGCTCGACGACGCGCTCAGGCAGTGGATCGTTTTGCTGGCGTGTGATCCATACGCCGGTCAGGGGAGGCGAGGTGGCCCCGTAACATGGCGAAATCACGTGACGTGCCTGGCGACATGACCGGCCGTGACCGGGTCATGAAGCACGCCCTTTTGCTGGTAGTACTCCACCGAGGGCAGCGCAACCTCGCCTCCGCCTCGCTTGCGTACGCGAGGTCGCGGAAGCGTGACGTGGCGGCCCGCGAGGGGGAACACCGTCGAGGCGGAGCCCCAGCGATTGTGCGTCCGATCGCGCCGGTGTTTGCCCTTTGGCCCGGCGATCGTCACCGCCTCGTCGCGAAACACCTTGAGCAGGGCCTCGATGCCGGCCTGGAGCACCCAGTCCGTCAGCCCCTGCTTCGTCGAGTCGATGCCCAAGACCATCGGCATCAACACCTGCTCCAGCGTCCTTCTCTCTTGCTTGCCCCTGGCACGTTCTGCTTTCCTTCTCATCGGCGGCTCCTTTGTCCCCGCGGGACTGGTTCTTGGCAGACCCATTCTCAGGCCGGCCAAGGAGCCGCCGCTATCCTCAATTTTCAACACTCAGTGGGGCATCACCCGCGAGGTTGTAGGCACCTTCTCGACGTCGTCCATCACTTCCAGGATCGCCTCGCACGCCGCTTCTACCTCTTTGGCATCCATTCCGAGTGTCTTGCCGTGAACAATCGCATTGCGTTGCTCAGTCAAGCGCCTCACACGTTCATCGTGAGCCCCGAGCTGGGGATGGACTTCGCGCAGAGTGCGCCAGGCAGACATCACGGTTCTTGGTCCGCGTTCGGAGCGTGTCTTATCAACGAGGAGGCGTTCAAGCTCGATGTACCATCGCAGAAACTCCATCGCGTCGTTCTGCATCGGGATGATGGGTGCTGTCGGAGGCTTTGTGGGTGGTGGAGCCCCTCCGAGGAAGTGATCCGCCTCAATCCCGAACAACGCTTTGAAGACAGCCAAGCAGGCTGCTCTTGCTCCCTCGATGACATGCAACTCGGGGACCATGCCGTTGCCGGAGTGGTAGAGTTCGTTTCTGAGCTGGTGGTACCAGAGGATCGCCTCAACAGATGTGCTGAGTGGAATCTGGCGTGACTCGACATGCTGGTCTAGGAACTCGATCTTCGTGTGATAGTTGCGAAGAGCTTTCTCCCGCTCGTCGTGGGTCAGTTCAATGCCGCCCCTCAGTCGAGGATGGAGCCCGATGAAGACATCAATCGAGACCTCGATGGCATTGTCGAAGCCAATGAGGGCCACTCGTCGGTCGGTGTCTCCTCCATCCTTAAGGTGCCCATCGGCATGACGAATCAGCTCGTATGGTCCTCTCATCCATGGCTTGAGGTCTGCAACCACTTCGGTCTCGTCAGCCATTCGGTTCCCTCGCTATCCGGTCTCTTGCCATGCTGCCGCATGCAGCTCCCCGAGCACCTGTTCCAGCTTCCCCTCAAAGACCTTGTTGATGCGCTCAAAGCCGCCCTGGCTCTTGAACTCGCCCCGGTCGAGCGCGGCCCGGTCGACGACGGTTTCCTTGACCATCTGCTTGCCGATGCGCTCCAGCCATCGCCGCTGGGGAGCAGTCCAGGCGCGGCTGCCTAGGATGGTCTGGATCGCTCGTTCCACCCGCTCGCTGTAGGGGACCAGCGGCTCACCGAGCGCGCGCTGGCGGATGAAGCCGATGATCGAGGCGGCGATGTTCTGGTTGGTGGCGTCACGCCAAGCGGTCTGGAGCTTCACCTCGCTGTAGCCGGACTTGTCCAGCTCCAGCTTCAAGCCCTTGAGCTGCTCTCGGGTGAGGTCCCTCGGTCGCTGCGTCACGACCTG
>JAZDLZ010000825.1:0-2614 GCA_043801535.1 Pseudomonadota bacterium | reverse complement strand
TGTGTGAGATCACGTGCAGCAAATGCGGTCAGAAGATTGACGAGCGGCACTGCGCGCACTGCGGCTGCATTATCGTCACCGGCCTTACCGACCCCGTCGAGATGCTTGAGCGCGTCAGGGGGATTATCGCAGCCCACGACGTGATCGGCTGGCAGAGCCTCATAGACGACGTGAAGGGGCTGCAAGAGAGGGCAGAGCGAAAGGCCAACGACTTACAGTTCGCGCTTCGAACTTGGCACGAGGAAGTCGCCGCGATCACGATTCAACGCGACGGACTCGCGACGCTGTGTGAGGGGGTCCTAGACTCATTTAAATATCAAGCGCCTGGCGCTCGTGTTTCAACCCTGGTTGGCGACCGATGGCACAAATGGGTCGATCGGCTCAACGAACTCAGGAAGGCGGAGGCGAAGCTCAAGAAGAAGCACGCGGAGCTTATCGTCGAGCTCCAGGCGATCGATGCGATGGTTCACGTTGAGCGGCCGGAGGCGACGTGGGAGGAGGATGAGGAGACAGAGGGAGGGGGATAGCAATGGCCGCAAACAAGAAGCCGCTGTTGATCCTTGGGCATCGGTATCAAGTCGTCAAAGACAAGCATTCCGACGAAATCGCCGCAAGCGGACGACTCGATGTTGCCAAGGGTAGAATCGTAATCGCCACAAATCTATACCGCTCGCAAGCGATCTCAACCACCCTCCATGAAATCATCGAGGCCATCAACTGGCACTGCGAGCTCAACCTCGAGCACCCAAAAATCATGATGCTCGAGACGGCGCTCTACGACATACTCGTCTCTAACGGCGTCAAACTGGACCCGCTGTATAGGTGAAACGATGGCCGACACATGGATGGTCGAGGTCTTCTGCGCCGAGCTCGGCGAGTACGAGCTCTTGAGCGGCCTCGCCTGCCTCACCCGCGAGCAGGCACGCGACGAGATCGCCGAGGAGAGGAAGAAGTCCCCGGGGCTGAAGCTCCGGGCGGTACGGTACGTGCGGAAGGAAGGGGAGAAAGAATGAATGAGCATGGAATAAAAACAGGGAAGGCCACAAAGGACCTCCTCGTTGGAGCCGTTAGGGTCCTCCGAAGAGAAACGGGTCGGCGCTTCCAGGTCTACTACGGTGACTATTCCGGTGGGGTTAGCGCCTTCCTCGCACTCGACGATCAAGCCTTCTCGCGGAGGTTCCGTCCTCCGGCGCTTCTGAAGTTCATCCGTGGGTTCCTCGCCGGTATTCAATGGGCGAAGGAAGGAACGAAGGGAGGAACCCCATGATCCGTCGCGACTTCCTGAAGAGCGCCATCGGGATCTTCCTGCCGGTCGCCATACCGCTCAAGGCGATCGAGCGGGCGGCGAAGCTCCGAATGCCGTGGGAGTTTCTGCGCGGACCGATGCCGGCGGGCGTGCTGCTCAACGGTACATTGACATCCATCGTCGGCGTTGGAGGGGACTACACATCGCTCTATGCGTGGGAGGCGGCGTGGCATACGTTCTGTCGGAATAACCTACCGGTTGCCAGGGTATCCGCTGAAGCGATACTGCTTCCACAACGAGACGCTGACCAAGGGTATAGCGCATTCCCTGCTGGCTGGAAGACGGACGAGGAGAGCAGTTGGACGCTGCGATTCTTGTCTTGCGAGTCGGACTTCTATCGTACCAGGCACAACACGTTGGACTCAACAGAAGGAGACGTACCATGCTCTACGTAGTCGAGGTGCAAGTCGGCGAAGGCGAGGCTGCCCAATGGCTCCCCATGCTGGACCTCCCGCAGGGGATCGCCGTCAGCGATGACAAGGCACGAGCAAACAAGGTGAGGACGAGGGTCAATCAGTCATTGGCCTTCAAAAGGAAAACGCGCGTGGCTGAGTACGTTCACAAGGAGGATGCTCTATCGCTCGGGTTGGACTCGGTCATCGCGCTGATAGAGGAGCGGCGACCAAAGGCGAAGCCCGACACCACAAAGGAGGAACTATGCAAGATCAAGGCCACTGGACCGTAACCGAAGGATTGGGTGGATGCCATTTGGAGTTCAAGCCACCGCCGGGGATGTGCGCGCAACCGCCGACCCTCATCAGCACGCACAGTCTCGTCGAGGTTATCGAGGTACTGCAGCGCTTTCGGCGAGAGCAAGATGGCGGGAGCGCGCTTGTTGAGGCGCTCACAATCCTGTCTTCGATCGTCCGAATCAACGAAGTCGCGCCGCCCGATTGCATGGATCGCCTTGATAATGCGATCGAGCGCGTGAGGAAAGGCGTCGTCGCACCGGAGCCCTTGGGAAAAAAGGATCCTCGAGACCGAATCATCCGGCGCGCCATCGACAAAACGTGGTCGCCACAAGTCGATCGCAATCGGTGCTGCTGGAAGTGTCGGCACTGCGTCGAGATCGGCTGCACTTGTACTCCCGGAAGCGAGAGATGCGAATGTCGGCTCTGGCGCGCGCAGTTCCCGACGAAGCTGGCACACGAGAACGGGTGCGCTTGCTATGAATGTGTCGTAGAGGTGAAGCGGGAAGAGAAGTAACCACGGCCGCCGCTGGGGCCTCTCTCCACTCGTCTCGGCGGCGGTCTTTTCCTTGGGAGGATGAAAAATATGAAGAGGATCCCATTGCCACACGAGGCGTTC
>JAZDLZ010000811.1:0-2844 GCA_043801535.1 Pseudomonadota bacterium | reverse complement strand
TCGGTCCCCTGTCCTTTGTTCCTAGTTCCTTGTTCAATTCCGACGACGACGAAGGAAACAAGGAACTAGGGACAAGGAACCAGGAACTGGAACAGCCCCCCCGGTACGGCTCACATCCGAATAGGCGGCCGGAATTCCGGATCAAATCAATCGGTTGGCCACCGTCGATCGATCAATCGCCGTCGACTCTCCGGGACACTCCCACGATTTCGAAGAACGGCGAGGACGGATCCCAGCGAAAAATCCAGTTGGCGAACGTCAAGAGCGTCGTGATGATTCAGTGTGTCGGTTGCCGCGAGGAAGGCCGCAACTACTGCGGCCGGGTGTGCTGCAGCCAGGCGCTGAAGAATGCCCTGAAGCTCAAGGAAAAGAAGCCCGAGACAGCTATCTACATCCTCTATCGAGACATGCGATCCTACGGCTTCAGGGAGGACTACTACCGCCTGGCAGCAGACCGGGAGGTCCGATTCATTCCCTGGGACGAGACGAATCGTCCGCTCGTGGAAACCGCCATCAGCGAGGAAGGCAAGTCAGTTGTGCGGGTGACCGTGGCGGATGCGGTTCTGGGCAGCAGGCTGGAGCTCGATGCCGACTTGCTCGTGCTCTCCGCGGCGCCGATTCCCTCGGCAGCGAGCCAGGAAGCCGCCCGGATGTTCAAGGTCGCCCTTGGTCCGGACGGTTTCTTCCAGGAAGCCCACGTAAAGCTGCGGCCAGTCGATTTTGCCGCCGACGGCGTCTTCCACTGCGGCACCGCTCACTATCCCAAGCACATTGCCGAATCGGTGTGCCAGGCCTACGGTGCAGCAGGACGGGCAGCAGCGCTGCTCTCGCGAGACACGGTCACAGCCTCCGGCTCGGTGTGCGACGTGAAGGAGAGCGCGTGCGTGTCCTGTGGGGCCTGCATCGCCGTCTGCACCTACGGGGCGATCGAATTCCGCGAGACCGCGCAAGGCAGAAAGGCCTTCGTCAACTCGGTCTTGTGCAAGGGCGACGGCCTCTGCAATGCGGTGTGTCCGACCTCGGCAATTTCGCTAAGGCACTACACCGACGAACAACTGCTGAGCCAGATCGACGCAGCAACCGAAGAGAATCGCGCCAAGGCACCAGCGCAGGACGACGATGGTCCACCCCAAGACGCGGGTCTAGCGACGGGCCTGGCGACGGCATAGGCAACAGGCAGAGCAAGAATGTCTACCCAAGATAGCTATCAGCCGAAAATCATTGGCATCATCTGCAACTGGTGCTGCTACGGCGGGGCCGACCTGTGCGGCGTCTCCCGCTTTCAATACCCCCCACACATCAGACTCGTCAGGGTGATGTGCTCGGCGAGGGTCGACCTCCTGCACATTGTCCGGGCGTTCGCGAACGGACAGGACGGGGTGTTCGTCGGCGGCTGCCACCTGTGCGACTGTCACTACGTAACCAACGGGAATTTCAATGCCTTCGCCATGGTTCAGGTGTGCAAGAAGATGCTGAAGCAGGTGGGGGTGCTCCCGGAGCGACTGCGGATCGAATGGGTGTCGGCCGGCGAAGGGATTCGCTTCGCCAACTTCATGAACGAGTTTGGTGGCCAGCTCGAAAGACTAGGGCCTCTAGGCAAAGCAGAAGGGATTGGCAACGAGGAGTTGGCGCTCAAGCTCGAAGCGGTGAAGAGGCTCATCCCCTACGTCAAGCTGGTGCTGACCCAGAAGCTGCGGCTGCTTTGCCGGACAGAAGAAGCCTACAACGAATTCTTTGCCGGCGAGGAATTCGACAGGCTGTTCGAGGAAATGATCGCTGGCAAGCTGGCGACAAGCCAGATAATGCTGCTGCTCAAAGGGCAGCCTCTTTCCACTGGAAGAATCTCCGAGCTTTTGGGCCTTAGCCCGTCCGCAGTCTCGGGGTACATGATCGGCGCATCCAGGCAGGGTCTGGTACGGTATGACGTCGAGCGCAAGTGCTATGTCGCCGTCGCAAAATAACTTGAACAGTCTCGCCGACGATCCATCCCGGCTGGCTGCGTCGCTCGTCGGTTTCATACCGAGAGTATGCGCCCTCCTCGCTCCTTGCCATCCGGGCGCCTCATCGCCGATACTTTATTCAAGTTATTCTGCGACGGCTCCTATGCGCTCGCTCGATGAGGCACAAGCAAGCAAGCAAGCGAGCAAGCAAGCCAGTAGCGAGCAAGCAAGCCAGTAGCGAGCGAAAGAAAGAAGCGGGCATGGATATCGCAAGAATCGACGAAATCGTCGACAAGCATGGGGGCGAAGCCAGCGTGCTGATCCAGGTGCTGTTGGAGATTCAGAGCGAATACCGCTGGTTGCCAAGAGAAGCGCTGGAGCGGGTCGGCGAGCGGCTAGGAGTTCCGCAGAGCCGGATTCGCCATATCGCTACCTTCTACAAGGCCTTCAGCCTGGTTCCCAAAGGGCGCCACGAAGTCCATGTCTGCATGGGCACGGCCTGTCACGTTCGCGGGGCAACGCGAGTCCTGGACAAGGTGAAAGAATTGACCGGAATCGGACCAGGAGAGACGGACTTGGCCTTGAAATACAGCCTGGACACGGTCAACTGCCTTGGCTGTTGCGCTCTCGGACCGGTAATGGAAATAGATGGCACGACCCACGGCAAGCTCTCGCCGACCGAGACTGCCGAGGTTCTTTCGAGCTATGAGTAGGGACAGACAGACGATGGCGCGCATAACTTCGCCAGAAGAGCTAGCGAGACTGCGGCAAGAGACACGGTCCCGCCGAGATCCGCAAAGGCCTTGCATTTCGATCTGCGCCGGCACTGGCTGTCTTGCCACCGGCGCCAGTCGAGTGGTGGCAGCCTTCAAGGCGGAAATCGAGAAACAGGGATTGACCGGGG
>JAZDLZ010000809.1:0-9333 GCA_043801535.1 Pseudomonadota bacterium | reverse complement strand
CAGACGCCCGCGACATCCGGAGGATTGCCTCCGGCCGCGGCCATAAGCAACCGCCTGTCGATCTCGCTTACCGCGTTCATCTCGACCCGGATGACCTTCCCGACGATTCTTTCGACGTCGAGGTCTCCGAGCCTGGCCGACATCCCCGACGCCGACGCCGACGCTGACCCCGACGCTGACCCCGATTCCGACGCCGAGAATCTCGGCACGGGTACCGTTGCCGCTGCCGTGTCGCCGCCGATCTGGCGAGGCGGAGAGGCCTTGCCATCGAGCTCGGCGACGTCCACGGCAGCGGTCACCTCGACGCGCGACGTGGCCAACAGGCCACGTCGTACCTGGCGGGCGGAAAGGATCATCGCGTCGGGGCCGAGGGTGCGTTTCACCTCGGCAATGGCATCACGCATGGTCTTCGCTTCGAATTTTCGTACTCTCATGCGGCGACCTCCTCAGGCCCGACTACGAGCCGGGTCACGAGAGGAATTCTCGGATCGACTTCTCGGTAGCTCACTACCGACAGACCTGGTGCATGGCGGCCGGCAACTGCGGAGACGGCGCGGCGCACGTCCGGTGAAACGACGAGGACGGTCGGCTCGTCGCGGACTGCTGCGTCGCGCGTCGATTTCTCGAGAACGCCGGCGATACGGGACAGCGCTCGCGGATCGGCCTTCTCGCCGCGGTTGGCGCTGCGGAATACTTCTTCGCTCTTGGGATCGAGCACCATTGCTCGCAATTCGGCGGCATCGCCACGCAGGCCGGCAGTAATCTGTCGCGCTAGCCGCTGGCGGACGTGCTCGGTGAGCTCGCTGGCGTCCTTCACCTGGGCGGCGTTGTCGGCCAGAGTCTCCAGGATCGTGCGGAGATCGCGGATCGACACTCCCTCCCGGAGAAGGTTCTTCAATACCTTGATTACCTCGCCGAGAGGCAAGAGATGAGGAATGAGATCCTCGACGAGCTTGGCGTTGGTCTTGGCGGCGATGTCGAGGATTTCCTGGGCCTCCCTTCGGCCGAGGAGCTCGTGAGAATTCTGGCGCAGTACTTCGGCAAGATGAGTGCCCACTACCGCCGAAGGCTCGACCACCGTGCATCCAGCCATTTCCGCGCGCCGCCGCTCCGAAGGGGCGACCCACTTTGCCGGCAGGCCAAACGTCGGCTCGTTCACTGATTCGCCGTCGATGCCGGCGGTCAGGTGTCCACTCGGGTCGATGGCGAGCAGTCGGCCAACCCGTACATCGCCGGCTGCGACCTCGACGCCCGAGAGCAGGATGCGGTAGGAGCCGCCCCGCAGCTTGAGGTCGTCCCTGATGTGGATGGGCGGAACGATTATGCCCATGTCGGCGGCAAGCTGTTTGCGGATCGCGCCGATCCGGCCAACCAGCTCACCGCCGCGCGACGAATCGACCAGCGGGAGCATGTCGAGGCTGACCTCGAGCGCAATCAGGTCGAGCGGCAGGAGGGCTTCGAGCTCGCGGCGTTGCGCGGCAGTATCGGTGGCGGCCTTCTCGGCGGCAGCCTGGGCTCCGGGAACCGGGCTCTCGGCCAGCATGCGGTCGGGCTCGGCCACGGGCTTGGCTTCCTTCTGCTGGGCGCGGCGCGCAATCCAGGACATGAAGCCGGCGAGCATCAGGAAGACGAGGTGCGGCATTCCTGGGATCAGCGCCAGCATTCCGAGGAGCGTAGCGGTGATCCACAGGGGGCGAGAACGCGAAAGGAGCTGGGCTGCCAGGTTGGCGCCGAGACTGCCTGCCGACGATGCGCGGGTGGTGATGAGACCGGCAGCGAGCGATACGAGCAGGGCGGGCACTTGGGTTACGAGCCCGTCGCCGACCGTGAGCAGGGTATAGCGCTGCGCAGCGTCGCCAGCGCTGAGTCCTTTCTGGGCAACGCCGACAATGAAGCCGCCAACGATGTTGATGAAGACGATGAGCAAACCGGCCACGGCATCGCCGCGTACGAACTTGGCGGCACCATCCATGGCGCCGTGGAAATCGGCCTCCGCCTCGACCTCTTTGCGCCGGGTGCGTGCTTGCTCCTCGTTGACGAGGCCAGCAGAGAGCTCGGCATCGATCGCCATCTGTTTGCCGGGCATGGCGTCGAGGATGAATCGCGCCGAGACCTCGGAGATTCGTTCGCAGCCTTTGGTGATGACGATGAAGTTGACGATGACCAGGATCAGGAAGACCACCGCGCCTACCACGTAGTTGCCGCCAATGACCAGCTCACCGAATGCACGGATGACGCCGCCGGCGGCCGCCGCTCCGCTGTGACCGTGGGAGAGGATGAGACGAGTAGTCGCGATGTTCAGCGACAGGCGGAGCAGGGTAACGAACAGCAGGAGAGACGGAAATGCCGCGAAATCGAGAGGACGCTCGACGTAGATGGCCACGAGCACGATGACTACCGCCACACAGAGGCTGGTGGTGAGCAGGAGGTCGACGGCAAAGGACGGCAGCGGTACCACCGTCATGGCAATGATCGCCACCATCACGGCGGCGATGCCGAGATCCATCTTGCGGTTGTCGACCGCGGGCATGGTTGCCTCGGCTGCGCTCATGCGGTCCTCCTACGCAGCCGGTAGACATAGGCGAGCACGGTGGCGACTGCCCGGTACAGCGCGGCGGGAATCTCGCGTCCTTCGGGTACCAGCTTGAAGAGCGCTCGCGCCAGGGGCGGCTCGCTGACAATGGGTACGCTCGCTCGTCTGGCAATGGCGCGGATGCGCTGAGCCACCAGGCCGCGTCCCTTGGCCAGCACTCGGGGCGCTCGCTCGTGGGCTGCCGAATAGCGCAGGGCGACGGCATAGTGGGTCGGGTTGACCACCACCACGTCGGCTTTGGGAACGAGCGTGGCAACTCTCTGCCGAGCGATTTCTCTCATCCTTCGACGACGCCTGCCCTTGATCTTGGGATCGCCTTCCTGTTCCTTGACCTCCTCCCGGATTTCTTCCCTGGTCATGCGAAGCCGGGCGTTGTAGGCGCGGCGAGTCTTGATGTAGTGGATCGCGGCTAACACGGCCAGGGCGAGGGCTGTCCAGCGGGCAAGGCGGCTGACCGATTGGACGAGCTGCTGCAAGAGCTCGCCGGACTCGAATGCCGGGGCGTTACGATAGCGCTCGATCTCGCCGCGGATCGCCAGCGCCGCTGCCAGCGCCACCACTGCGAATTTGGCTGCTTCGTAGATGGTCCGGCCGGCAATCGCCTTGGGTGCGAGCATGTTCTTGAGCGAGCTTGACGAGAAGAAACGGCCGAACGAAGGTCGGGGAAAGCGAAACAGCGGCGGCCAACCGGTCTGAATGCCGCCGATCGCCAGCGCGCCGGCGACTGCCCCGAGCGCGGTCGGCATGCATCCGAGCACCAGGGCTTGGGAAACGCTGGGCACGACGCTCGCCAGGGGAGAGTCGAGACTGCCGAGTGTCGCCCGCGAGAGAGCGCGCAGCGCTTCTGCCGTAGATCCTCCCATGGCAATGGCGGCGGTGATGCCGCCGAGGAGAGCTCCGGCGGCAGTGGCGTCGCGGGAGTAGGCGATTTCGCCGCGGCGGCGGAATTCTTGCCGTCGCTTGCCGGTCGGTTGTTCGGTTCGCCTCGAGTCGTCCTGGTTCGCGCTCATAGGCTCCCCACTACTCTGGCGATGAGGTCTTCCCCGCGCTGGAGGGCAGCGTGGATCTCGGCGCCGAACATCGGCACGCTGAGCAGCAGGGCGATGCCGCCGAGAATCAGGATGCCGGAGAAGGCCACGGAAAAGATGTTGAGGGCGGGCGCTGCCCGGGAGGCGAGGGCGAGGGCAACGTTGCCGACGACACTGGCCACGATTACTGGCGCAGCCAGGCGAACTGCATGGGGAAGGATGGTGGCGCTGTGATCGATCAACACTCTGGCCATGCCCGCGGTCGGTGAGATTCCCGGTGGAGGGGCTGCCAGCACTCTGATGGCGCTCGTCGGTCCCCCGGTGGCAAAGAACGCCAGCCCGGCAATGGCGAATGCCAGCTTGGCCGTCGGCATCGACTGCTCGCCGTTCAGCGGATCGACCGTGGCTGCGAAACCGATGCCGACGTGGAGACCGATGAGGTCGCCGCCGGCTTCGATCGCGGCCACGCCGAATCTCAGCGCCAGCCCGCAGGCAGCGCCGAGCAATAGCTCGGCAGCGGCAATGCCGGGGATCGTCGCCAGCGACGCTTCCCCGCGGACGCCGGTCATTGCGGCAGCGAACAGGATGGCAAAGGCCAGGCGCGCCTTGCGCGGCACTACGCGCTCGGAAACGAAGGGAGCGGTGTGCAGGAACGCGGTGGTGCGGCACAGGTAGGCGAGAAACGTCCCGAGATACGGTATGACGGGAGCTATGGCCGCACCGAGAGAGCTCATTGTCCGGTCGTCCTCCCGATCTCTGCCATTCTGGTGATGCTCGCGGTGGTGAAGCCGGTAAGGCGGTCCATCAAATAGGGACCAAACAGGACCAGCATCAGCGCGAGGACGACGATCTTCGGAACGAAGGACAGCGATGCTTCCTGGACTTGGGTCGCCGCCTGGATGATTGCCATGCCAACGCCGACCACGACACCAACGATGAGGAAAGGCGCGGCCACCGTCGCCGCGGTGACCAGCGCTTGCCTCCAGAGATCCATGGCGAGGTCGTTACCCACTACGACACCCCCCGGAGCAAGGACAAGACAACCAGATGCCAGCCATCCACCGCCAGGAAGAGCAGCAGCTTGAGCGGCATGGCAATGATCGTCGGTGGCAGCATGATCATTCCCAGGCTGGAAAGGACTGTGGCGACGACGAGGTCGAGAACCAGGAACGGCAGGAGCACTATCAGACCCATCTTGAAAGCGGTGCGCAGCTCGGAGAGAGTGAATGCCGGCACGGCGACGCGGAGGGGAACCTCTTCGGGCCCGCTGGGTCGGGCAAGCCCGGACGCGTCGTAGAACAGCGCCAGGTCTTCGACGCTGGTGCGGCGCAGCAGAAACTCCCTGATCGGCGGGGTGGCTTCTTCCAGGGCGGTCCGTTCGTTCATTCGGCCTTCGAGATAGGGCTTGAGAGCTCGCTCGTGAACCGTGGTCGCGACGGGCGACATTACAAAGACGGTCATGAAGAGCGCGAGACCGATCACGACCTGGTTCGGCGGAACGGTGTGAGTACCGAGACCCAGGCGGAGGAAGGAGAAGACCACCACGAACCTGGTGAAACAAGTGGCGGTCAGTACGATGGCTGGCGCCAGCGAGGCCAGCGAGAGTACGACAATCATCTGGATTGTCGACGACACCTACTGTACCTCCTTGGTTCGCGTCGCAGACACGCCGTCGGCCCAGCTCGGGGACACCGCCGCTGCGGAAGCCGATGCTGGCATCGAGCCGGCGGCGTTCGTCTTCTTGGACTGGGCAGCGGTCGCCCAGAGTTTGCGTAGTCCTTGCACGAACGGGCTGTCATGGCTCTGGAACGGCAGGGATTCCGCTCTGGCGCTGACGGCGGACAGAGGATCCTCCTCGGCCATGATCTCCTTCCACGAGGCGCGGGCGCCGGTCCGGACGGGTGCGGTCTCCGCCGCCTCGGCGGTCGCTTGCTGGAGTGCTGGACCGAGTCGCCGGAGCTCCTCGGCTGCCCGGTGCTCGCCACGTCGACCCCAGCGGGCGACTACTCGCGCGCCCTTTTCACCGACGGACAGGAGCAGCCTGCGACCACCCGCTTCGACCATGACCAACCGGGTCTTCGGTCCGACCGGTCGCGACGAAAGAACGTTGATCGAGTCTCCAAGAGTTGGTTGGCGTCGTTTCTTGAGCAGGAAGAATCCGCCGATACCCAGCGGAATGGCGAGCAACCAGGACAGCGGCACACCCGTGCGCTGTGGTGCGTTGACACTGGACCCCGATCCAGCGGCAGGGATGGCTGCGGCAATGGCGCCGCCAACCGCGTCACCGCTGCTCGTCGAGAGTGTCCTGGGCAGCGGCATCGAAGTCCCATTGCCGGCGGCGCTGGCCTGCGCTTGCGTCGCGCCGCTGGTCAGGCCCGGCCCGGCGGTCGCCGGAACTTGGTTGTTTTCGCTGGTAGCTGTGCCGGCCGAAGGGTTGCCGGGTGACAGCAAAGCCTGTTGATTGCCAGTGCTGGCGCCCATGCCAATGCTTTCGCCGGCAGCGCCAGCGGCTGCGGCGGGAGCGGGAGCGGCTGGCGGATTGAAGGCAGATCCGTTGGAGGCAAAGAAAGCTCCTAACGGGCCAGAAATCGCGGCATTGGCACCGGCATTCGCGTTGGCGTTGGCGTTGGCGTTGGCGTTGCCGATTGGATTGGCGCTCGCCATTGCGTTCGGACTGGCATTGGCAGCGCCCGGCGGCACGGCTGCGACCACGCCGGCGCCGCCGGCCGGAGGTTGAGCGGCTGCGGGAAAATAGGTGGCATTGGTGACCGGCGCTGGCACCGGCACGCCGCTCGGGAGCATTGCAGCAACTCGAGCACCCGCACTCGGAGCGGCCGAGCCCGCGAGAGTCGCAGCGCCGGAGATGGCAGGTATGCTGATGGCAACATGGCCTCGAGCGCTGGGAGCGACATTACTGCTGGCCATTGCGGGGGCTGCTGGCGTCGCGGTCGCCGGGACGGCCGGGACGGGATGATGAGCGGTCGGAACCATCACGCGCAGGCCGTATTCCGTGGCAATCACCGTGGTGGCGGCCGCTGTCTCGGCGGTACCTTGGCGACCGCGACGAAGCTGGATGCTGAGGCGCTGGCGTGGGCGAGCCAGGATCTCGACTCGCTTTACCAGAGCGTTGTCGATGAACAGACTCTCGGTCGCCAGCTCGATCCCATCGAGCGGGATTTCGATGCGGTCTCCCTTGGCATACAGGGGCTCGGCAAGCACGCCAGCACTGGCTGGGATAGCGACGTCGATGGTGACCGCATCGCTGCCGCCAATCACGCGCAGCTCTGGAACAATGGTCTCTCGACTGCGCTGATCGGATAGCTGCTCGGCCTGCACCACGCCGATGCCGGAGGTGAGGGGGAGCACGAGGCCGACGGCGATGAGTAGCCTGGTACAGCTCCTCGAACGTAGAAGACCGCACGGAGCTGGTGCTTTGCCGCTTCTGCCTAATCGACCCCAAGCCTGATCAGTCATCGTTCTTCCTTGTCGGTAACGATTTCGACGATTCGGATTCCGTAACGCTCGCCAACGGCGACAGCCTCGGCGTGAGCTACCAGGTGCTCGTTCACTCTCACGTCGAGAGTCTCGCCGGCGAGCTTGTTGAGCTCGATCACCGAGCCCGGTCCCAAACGCATCGCGATGTCTTTCAGGGTCAGCGTGACTCTGCCTAGCTCGACGGAGAGCTCGAGCGGAACCGTGCCGAGCAGCTCTTCGAAGTTCTCGCCGCCGCTCCTTCCGCCGCCGATACCGGTACCGTCGGTCATTGGCTCTTCGAGATCTCCAGGCATCATTGAGTCGGTCATTCCCAGCTCCTTTGGCGGTATGCCACTCTGCTCGCAAGCTCGCTATCGGCTGCCGTCGTGCGGCAACCGGTCTTTTGTCGGTCCTGGACTTCCTTGCACCCAGCGTCTGTCGACCCCGACCCCGACCCCGCCGCAAGCTAGCCGCTAGCTAGTCGGATCGGGCTGCGCGATCTCGACCGCAAGCGCACCCCGCGAAATCACTGCCCGTCCTTTGGCGACGAGGACGCCCTGGCAGCGCACTGGCAGCAGGTCGCCAACGAAACGGTCGAGAGTAAGAATCGTTCCTGGCTGCAGCTCGCCGAGCGAACGCAGCGGCATCGAGGTGCGACCCATTTCGACGTGAAGAAGCGAGGGCACCGAGCCGAGCGCGCGCTTGAGAGCACCAGGTTCTGCTGGCACCGCTTCGAGTTGCCGTGGCGGCGCAGCGAGCACTTCCGGCGAGGTGACAAGCCGGACAGTACCTTCGACGTTGCCCTTGATCTGGATTTCGAGGACGACCGAGGTCTTGGCTCGCTCGAGAGAGCGCCGAGCCTGCTCCAGGGAGTTGTCGTCGGCGGAAATCTCGACGATGGCTCCCTGGACCTCCTTGAAAGCCTCGGCCAAGCCACGAGCCAGCGCGTGTCCGAGCGGGCCGAATAGCGAGACTATCGTTGGCGAAGCGCTCCGGCCTGCTCCGGCGAACGCCTCTCCGTGGAAACGGTGAACGGCGTGGATCTCGAGGATGGGTCCGGATGCCACCAACAGGCACACCCCGCGACGCCCGGGAACCTCGATGCGCGCCATCCAGCACTTCTCGAGGGCCCGCTTCACGCCGTTGTCGTCGACGATCTCCGCCTGACCGGCGCTGACCTCCACTTCCTTGCCAAAGAGGCGGCCGAGCACGTGGCGGACTTCGGGAATCCAGCGATCGACGAGCTTCTGACCATCGGGGATTGCCCGTTCGGTGGCACGGTCCTCGGAGATGAGCGCGACCGGAACAGCAGGAATCTCGACGTGACCTCGGCCGGATCCCGATCCTCCCCCCCCTCGACCACCTCCCGACAACGCGTCGCGTATCGCCGCGTACTCTTCGCTGTCGAGAAATGATTTGTCCGGTGGCGCCATTATTCACCAGTTCTCAATGCACCAGGAACTCGAGGAAATAGACGCGCTTGAGCTTGCCCTCGCCCAGCAACGTGCCGATTTTGGTTTTCAGATCGTTCTGGATTTTCGCCATACCCTCTTGTCCGGCCGTGTCCTTGACTGCCAGGCCGGAGAGATACTTCATTACTTCATCGCGAATGACCCGCTTGCCGCCCTCGGCCAGCTTGAAAGCAGCCTCGTTCTCGAGCTCCAGCTCGAAAGTCGCTCGCAAGTAGCGGGGCTTGCCAGCTTCGTTCAGATTCGTCTGGATGGCATCGAGAGCGAGCGTCGGACCGGGAATGCCAATGGCCGAGCCTGCGTCTTCCTCGCCACCCTCCGCGCCTTCCTCGGCTTCCGTAGCCTTGGCGACATCAATGTGGGTAGGAAGACGGTGTACCCTGAACAAGACGAACGCCGACAGCAGGAGGTTCGCGAGCACCAGGGAAACCACGATCGGGCTGGTCTTTCCAGAGGGCGGCCTTTCGGCTGTTATTATGGTGTCGTCAGCTGGCATTTTCTTTCGCAGCTCCGTATTGCAATCGCTGGGCCAGTATTCGCTCCAGCATTATTAGGTAGTTATGGCGCAGGTGGGGTGCGGGAGACAATAGGCGTCGTCGACTCTGACGACGGGTCGGGATCGCGCTCCTATGGTCTTGAAAAGTGCAGGACGCCGTTTTCTTTTCGGTCGAGCTTCATGCCAGCGTTTTCGGCTATCCGAGTAGATGCCTCATTGCCTTCCTTCACTTCGGCTCGGATTGGTCCTGGTATTTGGCTGGAAAGGAGGGCG
>JAZDLZ010000735.1:0-9536 GCA_043801535.1 Pseudomonadota bacterium | reverse complement strand
AAGACCGAGAACGGCCTGCGCTCCCTCGGGTGCCTTGTCATGTCCATCCGACCGAGACACGTCCACGTCGGGTATCGCTGACGCTCTGGTTTCGCCGCCATCGACGGGGGACCAACGAGCAACGATCACACCCGGTGAATGGTTGAGTCTTGCGAAGGCCGAGTCCAGACGCTAGACTGCCCCGCATAAATGACGCTGTGGATAATCTCGGAGTCCATTGAGGACGGCAGAGCGCAAACCTGGCGACAGAAGCCTTGCTGGCGACGACGCCAGGCTTGCCGTCACGCGGTGCCAGAGTATTCTGCTCGCCCCGCGCCACCGTTCTTTGTGGCGAGTGTTGGCGAGAGCGGTTTCGCCGGCCTGAGCTCGTGCGCCCTTCCGCACCCAGGCAAAGGAAGATGTCCGGGACGAGACACCCACGATCCGCGAGCGGCGGCGTGGTGCGGATGGATGCCATGACAGGACAGCAGAACAAGACAACCCAGCTGCCGCCACCTCCTCGAGAAGGCTGGGATCTGCGTCGCCTATTGACAATGGTCCGCAAGCGGAGGTGGATGCTCTTGTCAACCGCCACGGTGGTTGCATCGTCGACGGTCATGCTCCTGATGAGCATGCCAGCGGTCTACGAAGGAGAAGCGGCGATCATTGTCGACCCTCAGGCGCCGAATGTCCTCGGCGGTCGTGTCGAGGAAGTCGTCGAGCTGGGCGCGCGTACGTCGTGGTTCACCAACCGCGAGTACAACAATACGCAACGAGACATCCTGACGAGCTTCTCCCTCGCCCGCAGTGCCGTTACAAAGTACGGGCTTCACAAGGATCGCCGTTGGATCGTGGAGCCGCCTGCCGGCGCCTCGGAGGACGAAATCATCGATGGGGCGGCAACCGAGCTTCAGCGAAAGATCAAGGTCAAGCCGGCACGGGATAGCCGGGTCATCGTGATCTCCCTTTCGATGCGCGATCCCACGCTGGCAGCTGACTTGGCGAACTATGTTGCAGAGACGTACATCGAGCGCAACCTGACGGTGAAGCACGGCGTCACCGAAAGTGCGAGCGGATGGGTTGCCAAACAGCTTGACGAGGCGCGCGAGCAACTGGACAAGTCCGAGACTGCTCTCTACATGTTCTTGCGCGACAACAATATCCTTTCGGTTTCACTTGAGGATCGGCTGAACCTGCTCTCCAAGGCGCTGGAGTCGTTCTCGGCCGCGCTCACGGATGCCCGCCTGCGCCGAATCGGACTCCAGGCGCGGCGGAAGTCGATCCAGACAATCCTTGACGTTAATCCAGCGGAAACGCCGTTCTCCTACGTGGCTGACGTACCTCAGGTCGGCCGGCTTCGCGAGCAATACCTTGGCGAAGAAGGGGTTCTCGCTGGCCTGAGAGAGCGCTATGGGGACAAACATCCTTCGGTTGCGACACAACGTGCCGAGGTCGAAGCTGCGCTGGCGGCGCTCCAGAGGGAAGGCGCTGCGATTATGCGGTCAATAGATGGAGAGATCAGAGCTCTCCTTGAATCCGAGCAACGCTTTGACACTGAGCTGACCAAGCTAACCAATGAGGCTCTTGAGCTCAACAAGAAGGGAATCGAGCACAAGCGCCTGATGCGTGCGGCCGAGAATACGGAGCAGGCGTACGCGTCCCTTCTCAAGCGTCTCACCGACAGCGAGCTGCAGGCCAAGGATCGGGCAAACAACATCTCGTTGCTGGATGCTGCGCGACCGTCCAAACACCCAGCGTGGCCCGACATCCGTATCGCTGCGGTGCTAGGCCTACTGCTTGGCTTGACAATGGCATTCGGCGCAGCACTCTTTGTTGAATACATCGACCGGACGGTCAAGAGTCAAGATGACGTGGAGTCGGTGCTCGGGCTACCATTCCTCGGCTTGATCCCATCGGTGCCTGCCGAGAAGGCGGCAAGCAGCGGCAGCTCTGATCTGTTCGTCGCTCGGGAACCTAAGTCGACGGTCGCCGAGTCCTGCCGGGTAGTGCGTACCAACATCCTGTTCTGTTCCGCTGATCGACCGCTCAAGACCATCGTGGTCACATCCTCCAATCCTGCGGAAGGAAAGACCATAATGGCCATGCAACTTGGCATTACCATGGCACAGAGCAACCAACGCACTCTCGTTGTTGACACGGACATGCGCCGGCCGCGAATCCACAAGAGCCTCCGCATCCCGAACGATAACGGGGTGTCGCGAGTCATTGTCGGCGAAAGCGACATCGAGTCTGCAATACATGCCACTGACGTTCCCAATCTATTCGTGATGCCTTGTGGTCCAATTCCTCCCAACCCAGCCGAGCTCCTACAAAGCGAGCGATTCGCTGCGATGGTGAAGAAGCTCTCCGAGTCCTTCGACCGAGTCATTTTTGATTCGCCGCCAATCCTTGCGGTCACTGATGCCACGTTGCTCTCCAGGGTGACTGATGGTCTAATCATAGTGATTCGGGCTGGGCGGACCAGCCGGGATGCAGTGCAGCGAGTGCGGCACACGCTTTCATTGGTGAACGCACACGTAATTGGTGCTGTGCTCAATGACGTCAATCTGAGGAGCCCGCACTACGCGTACTACTACAGCTACTATCGCTATCAGTACAAGGACACTCCTTCTGACAGGGCACCTGCCCGCGGAAGTGCAGAAGCCTGAACGGTGACAACGTCGGGAAAGAACAAGGACCTAGCATGGAACAGGCTCAAGGGTTGAGATTCAAGTGGACCGAGATGACCCCGTACCGGATTGCCGAAGCCGCGCTGCGGCGCGCCCGGGATGTGCCACATCGGGCGGCCTGGCATCTGCCGGAGGGGATCGAGAACCGCATCAAGCTCGAACGGTTTCGTTCCAAGCACAAGGGGCAGAGATGCATCGTAATCGCCAATGGTCCGAGTCTCGCCACCATGGATCTCTCGCCACTGAAGAACGAGATCACTATTGGCCTGAATCGCTGCTATCTGATGTTCGACAAGTGGGGTTTCGAGCCCACCTATTTCGTGTCCATCAACGGACTGGTTCTCGAGCAGTTTGCTTCCGATATTCGCCAGCTATCGATGCCGCTCTTCCTGAATTGGAACCGGCGAGCGCTATTCCAACCGTCGAGGGCCGACACCCTGTTTCTCCGCATGCGGCTCACCGTTGCCGACGAATTCACTGGTGAGCTCACTCGACCGATTTGCGACGGAGGCACGGTGACCTACGCGGCTCTGCAACTGGCGTACTACCTCGGTTGTACGGAGGTCGTGTTGGTGGGTCTCGACCACAGCTTCGTGGAGAAGGGGCGGCCCAACAAGACGGAGGTCAGGCACTATGAGGTCGATGCGAGCCATTGCCATCCGGACTACTTCCCGAAGGGTGTCAAGTGGCAGTTACCGGACTTGCAGCGTTCGGAGATTGCCTATGCAACCGCCCGGCGTGCCTTCGAGCAAGCTGGTCGGCGCATCGTTGATGCCACTCCGGGCGGTAAGTGTCCCGTATTCGAACGGGCAGAATTCGGCGAGCTGTTCCGCTAGCACTGATTCTGGAGAAGTTTTCCAGTGCCGCCAGTTTCCAGAGCGGCACTGCAATCACCAGTAGCGATAGAATCGGGTGAATAGTAGTAGTTCCACGACTCCGCGTAGCAGTCCGCCGAGGAGCATGGCTCCGGCCGAGTCGCCCGGACGAATGCAGCCGAAAGCCAGCGGTGCAGTTGGTGGCCTTCTGGGGCGTTCAGCAGTGTTCTTTTTTGCCAGTGGTGTCAGTCGGGGCTTGCCATTCCTTCTCTTGCCCTTTCTGACCCGCTATCTTTCGCCCGCCGACTTTGGGCGCCTTTCGATGGCGACCGCCGTGGCGAGTGTTCTAGCTATCCTCATCGGCTTGAACCCGCACCTGTTCGTCACCGTCAAGTATGCGAAGGCCCCCCGGGACGAATTGGCTCGCTACGTATGTCAGGCGCTGGTGCTGTGCGGATGGAGTTTCGCAGCCGTCTGTCTGTTCGTGCTCTTCGTTCCGCACGCCCTTGGCCGATACGGGATTGCTGTTCCTGTCGCGTTTGTTCTGGCTGGAGTTGGACTATCTCGCGCGGTGGAGATGATGAGCCTGACCATCCTCCAGATGGAGAAGCGAGCAATTGCTTTTCTCGGCTATAGTATCCTCGCGGCAACGACGACGGCGACACTTACGATTGGTTTGGTCGGTTTTTCGCCCATTGGCTGGGCTGGCTCTGTGGTGGCGGAGTGTGTCGGAGTCGGCATGACCGCGGCCCTCGTCACCAGGAGCGTGGCCCGTCGCGGCTACGTCTGTGGCGGGTTTGACCGATCGCGGACTATCGAGATGGTCCGTTTTTCCTTGCCGCTCGTGCCCCATACTCTGGCGTTCTGGGCGCTGAGTGCTGCTGGCCGTTTCTTCATTGCCGAGCACTTCTCCGACACCGAAGTCGGGATGTTTGGCGTCGCCCACAGTCTTGGTCTTGGGCTTTCTCTCGTCCACGAATCCTGCCAACGGGCGTGGCAGCCGGACTTCATGAAGGCGCTGGCCGATGGGGGCAGAAACCGTCTTCGGATGGTCGTCGCTGCAACCTGGGGATACTATCTGGCAGCCGTGATCATCGGGTGGGCGTATGCAGAAGCAACAGCCCATCTCCTTCCCATTATTGTCGGCCCGGCCTATGAGGATGCCGTGCCGCTGGTGCTTCCGATCTGCCTGGCACACACGTTTCTTGGAATGTACCGACTCGTAGCAGGCTACCTCTACTTCAATTCGCGAACCGGTACCCTGGCGCTCATCACAGTCTTGTCGGCCGCGTTATGTGTCGTTCTCAACATGGTGCTCGTTCCAAGGGAAGGAGCGCAGGGGGCTGCCATTGCGATGGCAGTAGCCTTTGGCGCCTGCTTCTTGGCAGTCAAGCTAGCGTCAATGATGGCGCATCGCATGCCTTGGTTTTCGTTCTGGAAACCGTGATGTCAGCACGAGTACTGCACAATGAGCTTGATCCTCCACCGATTTCTAGATTTTCTACGAATGAATTGTCAATCCGAGGTCGGACTGTTATCCTGGCACACCGTCAGCGCGGCTGCTGGCAGGTGATACCAGATTGGCGCTTGCAAGGCCGTTCCAATGATACTTCAGCACGAGAACTGCCGGGCAAGTGCATGACACTAGTCAAACGAACGCGAGTCGCGAGGGAATATGGATGCTCGGGCTGAGATTTCAGTAGACCAGGAGGGAATACGCTGGACGGATTCCTCCAAGCTACCCTGACGGAGCGCGCAGATGGCCAATCTCGCTAGGTCGACAAGTCAGGAAATCTGTCTTGACGCGGTCGGTGTTTCGGAAAGAACGCTGCCCTATTATGCTCGTCACGCAATAGGTGCTGCCTTTCTCTGCGTTTCCGAGTTGGTCGCTGTTCTGGTGGCGATGGGCTTGGGCTATGCCGAGCAAGCCATGCTGCGCCAATGGCTTCCATTCCAGACAGTAAGCCTGCCAGCTTGGCTGCAGAGCTCAATGCTCGTTTTTGCCATGTCGGCTATGGGCAGTCTCTTCTACGGATGCTATTCCCGGCGTGAGTCCTTTTGGGAATCGGCACGATTGGCGGTCGTGGTTGCCAGCACGGCGGTCATGGCTGCGGTTTTGGCGCTGTATCTCCTCAAGGTAGCGGAAACCACTCCTCGCTCGCTCGTGATGCTCGGCGGGATCAACCTGTTGGTCGTTGCCCCTTTGAGTAGGTTGTTGGCCCTCTTTCTTCTCAATCGTGCGGGAGTCTGGTGCCGCCATGTGGTGGTCATGGGAACGTCGAGCACGCTGCCAAAGACCGTCAAGGCTCTCGAAGCTGATTTCGCCCTTGGCTACCGGGTGGTTGCCCAGCGTCGAATCGACGAGGCTGCCGACGAGTTGGCCAACCTGCCGTGCGTCGACGAAGTAGTGATTGTTCCAGCAGGAGTTGTCGGTGACAGGATGGATCATCTGGCTGCGCTGGCTCACCGTGCTGCCCCATTCGTAACGGTCGTGCCCGACCTGCAAGGGCTTTCTTTTGGTCGCGGCATGACTCGTTTTCTCTTCGATAGCCGCACCATCCTCCTTACCAGCCGAAATCTTCTTGTGGAGCCGGCCAACATCATTTTGAAGCGCACGTTTGATCTCCTGGTGTCGGCTCTCTGTTCGATTCTCGTGCTGCCGCTCATGGCGGTTATTGCAGTCGCTGTGCGCCTCGAATCCCCGGGCCCTGCCCTTTTTGTCCAGGAACGAATCGGGCTGGGCGGACGCCGCTTCAAGTGCTTCAAGTTCCGCACGATGTATATTGACGCCGAGGAACGCCTCGCTCGCATGTTGGCCGAAGACCCGGCAACGAAAGAGGAGTGGGATCGCTACTACAAACTCCGCAACGATCCGCGGGTGACCAGAGTCGGCAACTTGCTGAGAAAGACGAGCCTCGACGAGCTACCGCAGTTTTTCAATGTGCTGTTTGGACAGATGAGCTTGGTTGGACCACGGCCGTTGCCGGCCTATCACTTTGAAAAGTTGGAAGACATTTCGAGGGTAGACTACGTATCGGTCACTCCCGGAATCACCGGCTTGTGGCAGGTCTCGGGTCGTTCGAGTGCGGATCTGAACCAGATGGCCTCGCTGAATTCTTGGTATGCCCGCAACTGGTCGCTCTGGCTGGACACTACCATTCTGCTGCGGACGATTCCCGCGGTATTGAGCCAACGTGGCGCCTACTAGCCCACTCTTTCCAAGAGTGGGCAAAGAAGCGCAATGTTGAGACACGTAGAGGAGAGAGCAATGGGTTCAAAGAACAGAGTACTCGTAACTGGCGCTGGCGGCTTCATTGGTCACCATCTTGTAAGCAGGCTGAAGAAGGACGGTCATTGGGTACGTGGGGTCGACCTGAAGTATCCAGAGTTCGAGCCGAGCAACGCCGACGAGTTTGAGATTCTCGACCTGCGCAGTTTTGCGAGCTGCCTGCAAGCTACTCGTGGCATCCAGCAGGTGTTCAACTTGGCAGCCGACATGGGCGGCATTGGCTACATTACGACCAATCACGCTGATATTGCCCGAAACAATACGCTAATCAACGCCCACATGCTCGAAGCATCACGGCTGAACGGCGTAGAGAGATTCCTGTTCTCCTCGTCGGCATGTGTGTATCCGAGCTTCAAACAGAAGGAAGCCGACGTTGCGCCTCTCAAAGAGGAAGATGCCTATCCGGCCGATGCGGAGCCTGGCTATGGCTGGGAGAAGCTTTATGCTGAGCTACTCTGCCAGTACTACTCCAAGGATCATCGCCTACCAACCAGGATCGTTCGTTTCCACAACGTCTATGGCCCGCTTGGCACCTACGAGGGTGGCAAGGAGAAAGCGCCAGCCGCGATCAGTCGCAAGGTTGCCACCATCCCGGATGGCGGTGAGATCGAAATCTGGGGAGATGGACTGCAGACTCGGTCTTTCATGTACATCGACGATTGCGTTGAGGGCATTTGCCGCATCATGGCCTCGGACTACAGCGAGCCGCTGAATCTGGGCACCGACTACATGGTGACGATCAATCAGCTTGTTGATGTGATTTCCAGCATTGCTGGAAAACGGCTCAAGAAGCGTCATGACCTTAGCAAGCCGCAGGGTGTGCGCGGCCGCAATAGCGATAACGCCCGTCTCCGTCGCGTGCTTGGATGGGAGCCCGCAACGCCGCTGCGCGAGGGCTTGTCGATCACCTACCGTTGGATCGAGAAAGAGCTTGCCAAGCACAAGTAGGTAGCTCCGTTGTCGAACTACGACGCTCGCTGAAGTCCAATGACGTTCGCCTGAGCATATCTGGGGACTGGGATTGCTGCGCTTCCTGCTCGTCGCCCTATTCCCGCTGCTTGGTGTTTCGGCCTTCCTTCGTGGCTGGAAGCAACTTGTGCTGTCGGTATTGGTGGTGGTCGTTCCACTTTTGGTGGCGATTGCTGGTCACATTGCCAACCGATCGGTTCGACGAGAAAGCGATGCGCCCCTCGGGCCAGCTTGCGCGACGGAGATGTGGCAGCGCCGTGTTCGGTGGCTCATCGTCCTTTACGCTTTGCTTGTTTTTTTCGGCTTCGCGCGCGCCGCGCTCGGCGTGCGTGGCGTTGTAGTTGCTGGGGCGGAGTTGGTTGTCTTCCTCTCCATCCTAGGGTTTCTGTATTCCGTGGTGACATCGACTTCAGCGGATGACGCTCCACTCCTTTTGGAGCGGGTTTTTCTCGGGCTTCTGCTGTACGTGGGTCTCAATGTCGCCGGAGCCTTTGCCGGCGTCGTCAACCCTGGACAGGAAGGGGCGTATTTCCGCGAATTCGAGGTGTTGCTGCCCGTCTTCTCCCGGTTCCGCCTTGTGTTTCCCTTCACGCTAAGCGGACAGTTTTTGTCGATAAGCGCTGGTCTCGTTGTCACTATGGGTATTGGATATCTGGACGCATCGAAGCCATGGCTCCGGGTAGCGGCAGTGCTCGCGCTTCTTGTTGGTGCCGTGGTCCTCCTCGGCCACGGGGCAAGGAATCCTCTCGTCGGCGTGGTCTTGATGGCGCTACTGTGGGCAATTTGCCGGCGTCTGCCTGGCAATCGTGGATTTGTTGGCAAGTATGGTGTCGTGCTTGCTCTTGTAATATTGGCATTACCGGTCTTGTTTCTATCGACTGTGTACGGAGACGTACTCGAGAACTGGCTACACGCCCGAGGCGTCAAGTTCAGCAGAAGCGTTGGTGACATCGCGACCCTATCGAACCGTGTCACCATTTGGTCGGTGGTACTTGAACGGAGCAGCGAAAGCTGGCACTCGATTGCCGTTGGATACGGTGCGTATGGTCATTGGGCTTCCGGTGCGTCCGAGGACCTGCTGCCGTTGTTCGTCTGGGGCCATTCCAGAGCCAACCTGACGACATGTCACAACTCCTTGTTTCAAGTGCTCCTTGACTTTGGGATTCTTGGCGTCGTTGTTTTCGTCTCACTCCTTTTCTGCATCCTTCGCTTGATTCGAGCTGGGGTGAGTGTCGAAGATGGTGGACCGTGGGCAGGCTCGCGTTTCGAAGAACGCGTCACATTGCCACTGCTCTTTCTCGTATTGTCCTCGACCACAGAAACGTCGCTGACGTACCTAGCACCGGTATCGCTCACGTCGTTTCTGGCCATCTCCCTAATCCCTGCGGGCGTTCGGATACCGAAGCCCGCAGAACCGAAGCAACCAGAGCCGTCGGAGTAGCAGATGCTGTCATCGATACACTACGGAAAGGAATTGACTAGGAGGATCCTCGGTCCGCTAGCGCCATCGGCGGCGCGGTTTCTGCGTCGTGTACGGGGACGCCTGGACGAAGTGGATCTAGCCTTTCGTGCCTTGCGTACGAAGAGGTCCGAAACGAACCGGACGATGGTGGACGTGGGAGCGCACTATGGCAGCTCGTGCGAGCAGTTCGCGCGCAGCGGGTGGCGCGTCTTCGCGTTCGAGCCGGACGCTGCAAACCGGCTTGTGCTCCAGGATCGCGTTGGCAGGTTGCCGAACGTCGAGATTGTGCCGCTGGCGGTTTCCGACCGCGACGGGGAGGACGTCCCACTCTT
>JAZDLZ010000728.1:0-2476 GCA_043801535.1 Pseudomonadota bacterium | reverse complement strand
ACCCGGTGCTGAAGATCGAGGGCAACCTCGACCGACAGGGAGAGGGACTCTACGACAGAATGAACGGCATCGGGGCACACGAAGTAATCGTCGAGACCCCCGTGCACTCGCTGATGTTGGCCGACCTGGACGACGTCTCATTCGCCAACGTGCTGTTCGCCTATCGCGATCGGATCGTCGACCTCAAGAGAGACGCTCGCTTTCGCTACGTAATGCTCTTCAAGAACCATGGCGCCGCTGCTGGGGCGACGCTCGAGCACAGCCACTCCCAACTGATCGCCTTGCCTATCGTTCCGGTCAACGTGGCCGAGGAAATGGCGGGCGCCAGGCAGTACTACGAGTTCAAGGAGCGGTGCGTGTTCTGCGACATCGTCAAGCAGGAGCTCGCCGATGGCAGACGGATAATCTACCAGAACAGTGCGTGCGTGGTGGTGGCGCCGTTCGCTCCGAAGTTTCCCTTCGAAACCTGGGTGCTCCCCAAAGAGCACGGTGCTGCCTACGAAGAAACCCCACCGCACAAGCTCGCTGCGCTCGGCGACGCACTCCGCACCGCCTTGCGCAAGCTCAACATGGCTTTGGACAATCCTCCCTACAATTTCACACTCCATACCGCTCCTTTCCGGGATCGCGACGTGCCTCACTACCACTGGCACTTCGAGATAATGCCTAATCTATCGCCAGTGGCCGGCTTCGAATGGGGATCGGGCTTCTACATCAACCCGACGCCGCCAGAGGACGCGGCCGCTTTTCTGCGGGAGCTTCCGATATGACAAACCACCAGGGATACCAGGGACAATTGCCGCGAAGAAAAACGAAGGACTCTCTCCACGTCCTGCACGTGGTCTCCGAGGTTGCGCCATTCTCCAAGACAGGGGGACTCGCCGACGCTGCTTCAGCACTTCCACGAGCGCTGGTCAAGAGCGGGGCCCGGGTGACGATAGTAACGCCTCGCTATTCCATCGTGGACTGCGCCAAACACTCGCTAGCCAAACGCATGGTGCCACTCGCTGTCCCTCTCGGATCGAGGATCGAGCAGGTCGCTCTGTACGAGGGCCATCTTCCCGGCGGCACAGTCCGGGTGTTCTTCCTCGATCATCCCTTCTATGCCAGATCGGGATACTACAGCGAAGGCACCGCCGACTATCCAGACAACGGCCTTCGCTTTGGCCTGCTGTGTCGAGGAGCGCTCGAGCTCTGTCGCTCGCTCGATTCGCCGCCCGACGTTGTCCATGCCCACGATTGGCAAGGTGGCCTGGCCCTCCTCTTTGCTCGGCAAGAAGCCCAGTCGCCAAAGCGTCCAGCCACGGTGATGACCATCCACAATCTGGCATTCCTGGGACTGCAGCCGAGGTCGCTCGTCGAGGATCTCGGCCTCGACTGGAATGTCTTCACTCCCGACGGAGCAGAATTCTACGAAAAATTCTCCTGTCTCAAGGCCGGCATCTCCTCGGCAGACGTGATAGCCACAGTTTCCCCTCGCTACGCTCGCGAAATACAGACACCCAAACACGGTGCCGGTCTCGACGGTTTTCTCCGAGCGCGGGCGAACCGGATCGTCGGCATTCTCAACGGTGTCGACGTGGATGTTTGGAGCTCGGAGCGGGATCTCCACTTGCCGGCCCGCTATGGCGTCGCGAGCCTTGCCGGCAAGAGCGCGTGCAAGGCAGCGCTTCAGGCAGAGCTCGGTCTAGCCACCCACGCCACGACCCCGCTCGTTGCATTCATTGGTCGCCTGACCGAGCAGAAAGGCTTTGGCCTGCTCGCTACGGCAGCCGACGACCTGATGCGGCTCGGTATTCAGCTCGTCTTCCTGGCTTCCGGCGAAGCCACCCACCAAGAAACACTGCTCTGTCTACAACGCCAGTACCCGCGCTCGATTGCCGTGCGGCTAGGTCATGACGAGCCACTGGCCCACCGTATTTTTGGCGGTGCCGACATGATGATCATGCCGTCACGCTTCGAGCCTTGTGGTCTGAATCAGCTCTACGCCCTACGCTACGGCGCCATTCCAATCGTTCGGGCAGTCGGGGGTCTCGACGACACCGTCGTCGACTACGACGAAATGACCGAGACTGGCAACGGATTCAAGTTCGAGGACTATACTCCGCAAGCGGTAGTTGACACGCTGAAGCGCGCCGTTCGAGCCTATCAACGGCCGAGCTCCTTCCAGGCCCTGGTACAGCGCGCCATGCAGGCGGACTACAGTTGGGATGTGACCGCTCGTCGCTATCTCGAGGCATACGAGCGCGCCATTGCCAGCCAGCGTTCCTAAAATCTAGTACCCAGGCTAGGCCAACTCGAGGATTCGAACACCGAGCTCTCCGTCGATAGCCACGAGCTCACCGCGTGCAACGAGACTGCCTCCAGCAAGCAGCTCCACTGGCGAACCGATCGGTTTGTCGAAGGCCAGCACTGCTCCCGGGCCGAGCTCGAGCACTTCGCGGGCCGACAAGGTGATTTCGGCAAGTTGACAGGT
>JAZDLZ010000667.1:0-6889 GCA_043801535.1 Pseudomonadota bacterium | reverse complement strand
CCCAGTCGCATTCGCTGAAAAGATGACGTAGAGCGCTTGCTCGTTATCGGTCTGTCGACCTTGGAGCTGGATGCTCCCCGTCGTGCCAAGATCGATCTTGGCGTCGATGAGCTTCTTGTACCTCGCCGTTTCGAGCGCCGCTACGGCAGCGCCCGCGATCAGCGCCATTGCAAGTCCGAGTACCAGTGCCTTTTTCATCGTGTCCTCCTCAAGTCTCAAGATAGATCGGTAGGTCAACCAACCGCGAGCGGACGCCCACCGGGGCAGTCACTCGCAGGTTTGCCTGTTTGCGCTCGCCCGCCGCGAATGCGCCGAGTGCGAACGCGGTTGCGTGCGTGGTCCCGACGGCGGTCCACGTCGCACCGCTGTCAAGGCTCGCCTCCAGCCATCCAGCTTCCGAGCACCCGAGCCGCGGGTCCGCGTGAATCCCCGACGCCACGAACTCGACCTCGTCGAGCTCCTGCGCCTCGCCGGCCACGCAACCGTACGCCACCAGGTAACGCAGCTCGACGGTCGTGTTCGGGTGGACCAGGCTGATCACTTCGGCATTCCCTGCAGCTCGGTCGCGAGCTGTCCGCGTCGATCCTGTTCCCGACCGCGGCGCTCTTGCGCCTGGCGCTCTGCAAAGCTCTGCATGCGCTCGATTCCGGCAGACATGGCAGCCACACGCTCGCCGAGCGCCGAGAACGCCGCAGCCATGGCCTGTACCGGTCCGCTGATGTCCGCTGCCGGCGCTGCCTCAGGCATCCGGGATGCCTGCGGCTGCGCTTCGGCCCGCCGGTTCTCGGCAAGCTCGCGCACCGCCGCCGCGAGGTCGCGCACCGCGTGGGCCAGGTCGTCAGCCACCGCTACCGTCCCCGTTTCATCCTTCACACCGCCTCCATTCGATCATACCCAAAAATCAGCCCAAAATGCATCGAGTACCTGAGTCGGGTACTCAGCCCGCTGCTCTTCCTTCGCGATCACCCAGCATCGCTCCTCGTGCCCGCTAGCGCGGTCGACGCGGCCGATCCCACAGACACACTCACCCAGTCGTGGCGGGTATTGCCAGACCGTGATCACGGCAGGCTCCGCGTACAGAAACAGGTATGCCATGCACAGCGACCACCATTGCTGATCGAGGATCTGATCGCGCAGCTCCCCCGCCGCCCGCGAGTGGGTAAACTTGCTGTCGACCCCTGCATCATAGGAGAGCTCGACACCTTCATACGGGTGCCAGATCAATGGATGCCCGATCGACTGCCGGAGGGTGTGCCGCACCGGGTAGAATGGCGGTCGATCGAACCACGCCTGCAAGAAAACCTCGTCATTCTGGACCTCCTCGAACCACGAGATATAGACGTAGTGAGCGATCACCTTGGCGAGGTAACGCAGCCGCCGCGGGCGAAGATAGACCACAAGCTGAGCACGGTCCGAGAACTGCGAGAAGAAGCGCCCATGCTCCATCTCCTCGCCGGCGTCCGTTCGCCACGTGTAGCGGTCCGGCTTCCCGAGGTCGAATGGCGCGAAAAGGTAGTCGTTCGGCGTCCGCAGCGTAAAGCGGGCGTTCTGAATCCCCGTCCACCTGCACACGAGCGCGTTCCGCAGGTCCGTCCCGGAAGCGCCCTCGTTGCCGAACGGCAGGCGGAGCCACGCCGTCGCATCGAGGAAGTCAGGTCCAAGCGCCTGCACCTGGACGGGCGAGAGCACGGCGCTCGCGTTCGTATGCTCCCGATTCGTCACGTCAAAGCTCGCCTCCGAAACGATGAGCGCTCGCCCCCCTGGTACCGGCGCCCACCGCTCAGGGTTCGGCGTCGGCTCTTCGTCGAGGTTCTGCACCTCTTGGAGCAGCTCCGGGCCCCATCCGGTGTAGCGCTGGGTATAGTCCACCGGCGCGTGGTAGCCAATTGCCGCCGGCCATGGGGCGCAATCGAGCTGCTTATCCTCACGTTCACCCCGGGGCACCATCGCCTCGTTCTGCTCGGCGATGAAGCGCTCGGCCGGGAACTCCTCGAACGAGCGCTCCTCCAGCCACGTGATGCGATCCATGCCTGGTTTCTCGGCGCGCACAATGCGCGGGCGTGTGCCGGCGTCGCGAAACTCGGCGGTGATCATGGCAGGCTCTCCAGCTCGAGCTGTCCCGCGATCGGCTCCCATGAGCCGTTCGCCGAACGCCTGGCACCGACCGAGAAGCCCTCGATGCGCCAGAGGAAATCGTCGCGGAGGTTGCTCGAAATATGGAGGTCGTTGCCCCACGTGTGCCACGCCACCTCGTCGAGCTGCACGACAATCCCGCGTTCCAGCCCCAGGACCGGAAACGTCGGCACGATGCTCGCCTGGATTCTCGGGCGGTCACGGAGCGCCTGGCATAGGGCGATAGCACGCGCGAGCTGTGCCGCGTCGGTCAGGAGTCCCGAAGGCCATGCCTCGTAGCCAGAGCTTCCGTCCAGGCCGATCACCTGGCTCTGCTCGGTGTCGATTCGCGCCTGGACAACGAAGGACAGCGACTCGCCGGGGTTGTACGTCGGCATCAGATCACCACCCTCATGGGCGGTAGCTCCACCACCACCTCGATCCATCGATCACCGCGGTGCACCTGCGCGACGATCGAGGACGTGAGCTGTACAGTTCCGACGTAGCCGATGAGCACATGGTTGCTCTCGGCGGAGGCGTCGTTCGCGATGACGGCCAGAGCGTAGTACTCGTAGATCCCACCATCGCCAACGTCGAGGTCATACCAGAACACGCGTCCCTCGACCTTTTTGTCCTTCTCGAGGTTGTCGACCTCGGCGACCACCTGCCAGTCGTCGAGGTCTGGCGGCGTGGTGCCGTCCGGCTCAGTGTCCGGCTCCTGCGGTGGCAGCGCGTCCGCAGCGACCCCCGCGAAGTCGGTCACCGAGCTGTCCTCCACTGGATCGGTGCCGGGGTTCATTGGGGCGTCGAAGTCAATTACGTATATCCCGTGCATGTCCCCGGTGTCCGGCGGGTCCGGCTCCGAGATGACCTTCCGGTAAATCACATAGGAGTCTGGCCCGACCCACTCCTTAGTCCGGAACGGGTACACCGTCTCTAGGACACAGCCTCCGCCGCGAACCTCGATCCGGTTGCCGAGGTCTGCTGCCGCCTCGCCCTTGATCGTGGGCGGCTGGATCTCGAGCTGGAAGGAGAGCTGGGCGGTTTTCCGCTCTTCCCGTGGCCCGGTGAGCTCGGGCGGCCCCGGCTGCGTGTAGTCCTTCCGCATGTTCCACGTGAGCCGGCGCAGGAAATCCTCCTCCACGAGCTCTTCCTCGACGATCCATGGATCGAGCCAATACGCACGCTGCGGAGCGTCTTCTTTGCGGACCACGGCCCGCGTGTTCAAGCACGTGGTCCACGAGCGTGCGCTGTCCGGGATCTTGTGGAGGTTCGTCAGGTCGTAGACGTTGTAGCCCTGGTCGCGGAGCCGTTGCACCTCATCGCCTGACAGGGTGTAGCCGGTCGGGGTCTCATCGTAGAGCACGTAGCCGCTGCGCACCCGGTGCCACGACGGCGGTCCGTCGCACCAGGCAATGTCGGTCCGGTAGGTGGTCCACTGCTCCTCCACGAGCTGCATCGAGCCACCACGAAAGACCCCCGGCAGGTAGAGGTCCGCGTGAATCGTCTTGTGGTGGAGCGTCGGAAATTGCGACTGCCCGCGGATCTTCCCCTCGTAGGTCCAATCGTCCGTCTCCCGGACCATCTCGTTGCCGTTTTGGTCCGTCGCGGTCTTGATCTGCTTGATGAGCAGCGAGAAGCGGCCCCCGGGATCGTCAAACCACTCCGTCGTGATCATCATGTCCCCGAAGCCTTGGCACATTTCGCCCGCCTGCGGGAAGTCCGATACGAGGCGCTGCTCGGTGCGGTTGGCTACCAGGCTCATATCGGTATCCTCACGACCACCGTCTTGAGCGCGCGGCCGAGCACCTTAGTCGCGGTGAGGCTCTTGATCGCAGAGCCGGAGATAAGTCTAGCGCCGCGTCCGGTCTCAGGCGCTACCCGGCTCCCGAACACGATCGTGTTTCTGCTCCGGCGCGCAAACACCTCCGGGCGAAAGACACTTGCCAGCCGCCACATAGCATCCCAGAGAGTCGTCGTGGGCTCCACGATCAGGGGTGAAGTGCCGAGCTCCATCGGAAACTCGCGCACGTGTCCGCCGAGGTAGTAGTCCGGCATGGCGAACTCGCACTCGATTCCGGCGAGCCGCCCGAGCGATGCGACCGCGGTGTGCATCCGATCAGCCTGCCGGAAGATACACGCGGAGAGCGGGCGCCCCTGTGCTCGGCACGTGGCGAACATTTCTGAGTTGCTGGCGCCGAGGATGATCGTCTGCCGCGGCGTCATCCGAGTGGCGTAGTAGGCCCAGTCGTACCCGGTCACCGTGATCGTCGGGACGTTCTTGCCATCCACCGTGACGCTCGGCAGCCGGTCGAGTGGAACCATGCCCTGCCGAATGAGCAGCTCATCCTCGGCAGAGTCATACCCGCCCCAAATATCCCAGGAAGCACCATGCTCGATCGAGTGCCAGCCGACGAAGCTGATCGTGAACTCACGGAAGTATGTCCACGGTCGCTGGCGCACCTCGAGTGCAGAGACCCACTTCGTCACGTCCCGGCGGTTCATCTTGACTTTGAAGTAGAGCTCTGGCATCAGTAGAGCATCCCGAGATCGGCGAGCGTCTCAGCAGTGTGAACGTCCACCACGATCACGTCGATCTTGTTCCTGCGGTTCACCTCGAGCACCACCCCGCCAGAAGCCGCATCCGTGCAAATGAGCCGAGCGCGAATCCCGGAAGCAACAGCGTCGAGCAGCACCCGAACGCCAGCCGCTCCGCACGAGATCGTGTCGGCGCGAATCCAGCCCTGGACGATACCCGCGGCCATGCCGTCGGTCCTGGCCCAGCCTTGCACGATGCCCGCGGCGGGCAGGTCAGTGGGTGTGGCGATGCCGACCACGCCCGCGGACGGCACGTCGACCTCGAACGGGTGCGCGACCCAGTAGTAGGCGTCGCCAATGACGCGCTCCGACGGGAGCACGTAGTAGAAGTGATCGCCCCGCCCGTAGTCGACCCCGAGCGGGCAGACGTAGTAGTACGGCTCGCACCGGCCCATGCACCAGGTCGGGCTGCCCTCGTACGCCATCCACCACGCGCCCGAGCTGGCGCCGCTCCCCCGCAGAGGCTCCATGCTCTCGGTGATGAATGTCGTGCTCGACAAAGGACTGCCGGCGTAGCCCACTGCGACCGTTACCTCGGCGTCCTCGCCCCCGTACCACGGCAGGCCCTTCGTCCGGAAATACAGGTCGTCGTAGTCCTCGACCACCGCGCCTCCGGAGATCGCCGCCGTGTTCCAAACCTCGAGAGTCCCATCGGCAGCGGAGTAGGCCATGCCGTTGATCGTGACCACTACATCCCAGGGATTTACCGGCAGACACCGCACCCTCAGCGCGGTGACGCTCGGCGTCACTGCCGCGTCGCTAGTGGCGAGGGTCAGCCTCACCCCGAGCGTCTGCGCGACGGCGGTGTCGCCTGGCGTGAAGCCAGTGACCTTCCCGGCGTTCAAGATGGCGGTCCACGCGCCTCCTGTGAGCGAGAACTCCGCCATGACGCTCGTGCTGGCCGGCTCGTCGGAGTCCCACTCGACCACGATGGTCTGGAGCGTCACCGCCGCGTCGAGCGCCTTGGCCGTCGAGGTCCACGTGCCGGATGCCTCGTAGCCTGCCGGAGGCTCGTAGTAGAGGGTGAAATCGTCCCACCATGGCGGGTTGGTGTAGCTCGACACCCCGGCATACGGCCCCGAGGCGATGGCACTGTCTGTCCGGGTCCCGTCCCATGCAGCAGGCTCCACCCCAGCAGCGTCCCAGACCTTCGCCGAGAACGTGCTCCCGTAGATCCTCACGCGGAGCTTGAGGTTCAGCCCGATCGCCAGGGTCTTCGCGACGTTGCTTCCGAGCTGGGTGGTGACACCCGCGACGCGTCGGTAGAACTGAATGTTGGCTCCGGTGTACTGGAGCATGTAGAAGTTGTTGGCATCGGTGTACCGCAGAATCACCGCGCCGTACCGCGTCGCCCCAGTCGTCGGCCAGGAGACGAGCACCTCGCAGTCGTCCTCTGCCTGCTCACGGACGCAGAAGCCCCGCGTAGCAGAGGACGTGCAGCGGAGGGTGTTGCTCGTGATGGCCCACGTCCCGCCAAGCTCCACCTCGGTCCAGCCGTTGCCGACCACCGGGTCATCGGCCCGATCGAAGTCATCAAGGAACGCCGTACCAGCGAGGCGCAGCAGGTCGGTCTCCGGCGCGTCGACATTGGCCAGCGTGCCGGCGAGCCACTCGGCCTGCGTGTCGTCGGTGAGCACGAGCGTGCTTCCAGCGCTGTTCGCGATCCTCACGGTGACCGGCGAGTCCCGGAGCACGAAGTGCGCCCCGTCCGCCGGCTCGATTGAGGTGACAGAGACCGCCATGCTAGGTCCTCATGCGTCGATGAGATACCCTGTTACTTCGACAATCGCCGTGGTCGGGTTGTCAGTACACGCCTGCGTCACGTTGGCATGCAAAATGTCGCCAGCCGCGCCAAGACGCTGCACTGCATTGTAGGTGAGCAAGCGGCAGTATCCACCGACGAGGTCGAGAGCGAGCGTAGTGGAGCTTTTCACGTCACCGTCCGCGTCGCTCCAACCAAACTTCACGATCGGATCGGTCGCTTGATTCAGACTCGCTGACGAGCCTCTGATGAAGATGTCGATCACGAGACACTTCTTTCCAGCGGGTACGGTGTATAGATGAGTCGAGGCCACAGCACCGAAAGTCACGACAGTTGAAGACAGCAGGTTACCCGATCCCGTTCCGGCGTGCGTGTGGTTCCCAGCGGCAGCCTGTTGACTACCTCCGCCGAGCGTTC
>JAZDLZ010000663.1:0-4346 GCA_043801535.1 Pseudomonadota bacterium | reverse complement strand
CTTTGCTGCCCGGCTAAGGTCGGCTGGATACCAACCCAGGATCACTCAGAGTGAAGTTGCCGGTCGGGGAACGTTTTTCAGGGTTAGGGTTGGAGCTTACGCCAGCCACGAAGAGGCGCTCGAGGCAAAACAAGACTTCGAGAAGCGCCAGCACATCATCGCCTACGTAACGAAACTCTGAGCTACTGTCTTCTCGTTCAATGCGTAGGCCGCCTGCCGAAACTCCCTTGATGCGCCAGTACCTCGAGGTCAAGCAGAGGTACCCAGACAGCATCGTGTTTTTCCGGCTTGGCGATTTTTACGAGATGTTCTTCGACGACGCCCTGGTTGCCGCCAAAGAGCTCGACCTGACCTTGACGACGAGGGACAAGGGACGCGAGGACGCGGTACCAATGTGCGGCGTGCCTCATCACTCCTCCCGCGGCTATGTCGGTCGCCTCTGCGAGCTGGGTCACAAGGTGGTGATCTGCGAGCAAATGGAGGATCCCAGTGCTGCGAAGGGTATTGTCCGGCGCGAGGTCACTCGGGTCGTCACTCCTGGCATCGTGCTCGACGAGGAAATGCTCGACGCGAAATCCGCGCGCTACTTGGCCGGGTTTGTGACGAAGGACGAGTCGGTCGGGCTGGCCTATCTCGATGTGTCGACTGGTGACTTCCGCTGCACCCAGCTTGCTGCTCGGAGTGCGCTGCTCGACGAGCTATCTCGGGTCGATCCCCGGGAGATCGTTGCTCCCGTTCGCGACCTCGCTGACGCTGCGAACGAGACGATGACGAGCGTTCGTGGCCTGTTCAGGAACGTTGCCTATACTCCGGTCGAGCCTTCCTTGTTCGACGACCAGGCCGCGCGTGATAGCGAGTGTCTTGCCGAGTTGGCTCAGACCATCGGTTCCGCCCCCGGAGAGTTGGGACTGGATGGCATGCAGCTTGCTGCCAGGGCAGCGGTTTTGGTTTTGCGTTATGCCCGCAACACCCAGCCGGCAGGAGCATTGCCAATCGTGCGGCTCGTGGTGTACCGGCCAGAAGAGACTCTCGTGCTCGACGAAGCCTCCAAGACCAACCTCGAGATTCTGGAGACGATCGTTGGGAGAAAGAAGCAGGGATCTCTTCTTGGCGTTCTCGACGAGACCTGCACTTCGCTCGGTGGTCGTTTGCTGCGGAAGTGGCTTCTCTTCCCTCTGGTGGACGTGGCCAGAATTCGACGGCGGCAAGACGCGGTCGAGTTTCTCGTCGAGCGCGCCGCGCTGCGTGCAGAGCTGCGAGCGCGCCTGGCAAAGATTGCCGATCTCGAGCGCATCTGCGGGCGAATCAAGCTCTCGGTTGCGACGCCACGGGATCTGGTGGCGCTCGGGCGATCGCTCGCCGAGATACCTGCAATCCTGGCACTTCTGGCTGACGAGGCAAGTCAGACGCTGGCCGCGCCCGAGATTCTCGCATTCAGCCAGCTCGATGTCGGGGTGATTGCTGCCGTTGCCGAGAGCATCGCGAGAACGCTGGTTGACGACCCACCTCTTTCGTCGCGGGACGGCGGTCTTGTCAGAGCTGGCTGCTCGGCGGAGATCGACGAGCTACGGAGCCTGGCAAGTGGAGGCAAAGAGGCGATTATCGCGATCGAGACCAGGGAACGGGAGCGCACCGGCAGCGGCTCGCTCAAGGTTCGCTACAACCGAGTATTCGGATACTACCTCGAGATCACCAAAGCAAACCTCAAGAGCGTCCCTTCCGACTACATGCGCAAGCAGACGTTGACCAATGCCGAGCGCTTCACCACGCCGGAGCTCGCCGATCTCGAGGCCAGAGTTCTTGCCGCCGAGGAGCGCTTGCAGACCGCGGAAGCCGAGGCTTTCGAGGCGCTGCGTCTCCAAGTCGGTGAGCACGCGCAGACCTTGCTTGCCGCCGCCGACTTGCTGGCCACGCTGGACGTGTGCGCGTCGCTGGCCGAGGTGGCGCACCGATCCTCCTACGTTCGACCGGCGGTCGACGCAGCTGGCGGGATCGATATCGTCGAAGGACGGCACCCGGTGGTCGAGAAGCTCGCTGCTGCCGGCGGATTCGTGCCCAACGATTGCCGCCTCGATCCAGCCACCGAGCAGATTCTGGTCGTGACCGGACCGAACATGGCGGGCAAGTCTACCTTCCTGAGGCAGGTCGCCCAGATCGTGTTGATGGCCCAGACAGGATCGTTTGTCCCGGCAGCGAGAGCCACCATCGGCGTCGTGGACCGGATATTCACCAGGGTCGGCGCGTCCGACAATCTTGCCCGCGGCGAGTCGACCTTCATGGTCGAGATGAAAGAGACTGCCAGCATCTGCCGCCATGCGACCCGCAAGTCGCTGATCGTGCTCGACGAGATTGGCCGCGGGACTTCGACGTACGACGGAGTCTCGATCGCCTGGGCGGTTGCCGAGTACCTGCACGACGCGGTCGGCGCCAAGTCGCTGTTTGCGACCCACTACCACGAGCTGACCTCGCTTTCCCAGCATCGCGCCAGAGTGAGCAACGTCTCGGTCGCAGTACGAGAGCACGAAGGACAGGTTGTTTTTCTTCGGAAGGTCGTGGCAGGGGCAGCGAGCCGGAGCTACGGAATAGAAGTTGCCCGGCTCGCCGGACTACCAAGGAGCGTGGTCGCGCGAGCTCGCCAAATCCTGGCGCAGCTCGAGAGACCGGTTGGATCGACTGGCCGGCCCATCCAGCTCGCGTTGCTGCCACAACCGTCGGCAGCGCCGTCGCCGTCGCCGTCGCCAGCGCCAGCGGAATCGCCGTCGTCACCGATGCCAGCACCGTCGCCGTCTCCGCCAGTCGTTCCGCCATCGTCGCGGCTGCCCTTGCCGGAGGTCAAGGCAAGCCGGTCGCCGGTGGAGGCAGCTCTCGCCAATCTGGACCTCGACAGGCTTACGCCGCTCGAGTCCTTGCAGGCGTTGTTCCGGCTCAAGCAGCTTTTGTAGCTGATTCGGTTCTCGCGTCAGGTCTAGATACTCTGTCCAACCAAATCGTTCGAAAATCTAGTATGTTGTGGGGCACGCCGAGATCACGCCAACGATGTCGGCGAGGTGAAGTGCAGCGAGCGAATCGGTGGACTGCCCAAGTTCTACCATCGAGAGGCTGCGTGAATGGCGCAGGTGAGAAAATTCGAGGTTTTCCGGTGCAACAAAGTGGAATCATGATGGATTGTCGTTGTGGAACAAGTAGACCAGACGCGGTCAGCCATGCCAAACGTCGCGTTGGGCTCGTCGCTTTCGCTTTCCTACTATCCTTGGCGCTCGCTCAGGCCCGATCCGTCGCAGCTCAGCGCTCCGAGGCAGTGGGCGCCTGGAGCATCGCCAGCCTCGAGCTCTCGGCCGGCTTGGCCGTATCCTATGCAACGATCGCAAAGAAGGGTGGCGAAGCACCAATCATCGTCGCCCCTGTGGCGATTTCCGCCCTGATCGGATACTTGTCGTATCGTCAGCAGTGGGATCCCGTAATACCACTGGCAGCGCACGGAGCGCTTTGGTCTGGCCTCGATCTCTTCCTCCTTACTGGCCTAATCCAAGGAGCAATCGAAGATCGCAGCTTCGCGGCTGGGCCCCTAGCCTACGGGTTGGCAGGACTTGGCGCTCTTGCCGGAGCCTGGGTCGGGGCCAGCAAAGTCGACAGCACCGACAAGATGAAATGGTGGCTCGGCGCGCTCACGCTTCCAACGCTGAGCGCGGTGGTACTCGCCGGAGTAGGCTCAGTTGCATTCGGCGCACGCTGGAGCGGTTCCAAGCGCGAACGGTTTATTGGCTGGTCAACTGCCGCTGTTCTCTCCGGAGGGCTACTGGTTGGCTACGGCGCAGCCCTGCGCGACGGTGATAGCCGGGAAACACCTGGCAGCAGCTACTCGCTCTCGTTTGGTACTCGGCCCATCACTCTGGCATGGTGCGGATCGTTCTAGCAGATCCGACCGGGAGCCTGTGCAGCGCGGAAACGCCTAGGCATCATTGAGCATCTCCGACGGAAAAGTCAAACGAAGCTAGCCAAGCTCTGGGATTCGGAGTCCACGATTCCAGTCGACGGCATGCGCCTGATCGGACCGTTTGGGCTCGTTCGCTCCGCTGCAAAACAGGTGACCGGCAACCGGCAACCGGCAATGCCGGAGGGGGCACAGTTCAGGCTCTCGGTGATTCTTCCGTCTAGACTTCGTCGTGGTCTGGGTAGCAGCCAGGGGAAGCCCAGCTACTTCCCAATTGCCGGGGGTGTGAACAAAAGCCGTTGGTTGTGCTGTTCCCTGTGCCTAGTCCCTAGTTCCTTGTTCCATTCCTCTTTCGAGGTGCTATTCTCGCCGCAGCAATCGGCGGCGCGACGGTGACATGGCACTCCAATGAATG
>JAZDLZ010000634.1:0-2184 GCA_043801535.1 Pseudomonadota bacterium | reverse complement strand
CGGCCATTCATTGGAGTGCCATGTCACCGTCGCGCCGCCGATTGCTGCGGCGAGAATAGCACCTCGAAAGAGGAATGGAACAAGGAACTAGGGACTAGGCACAGGGAACAGCACAACCAACGGCTTTTGTTCACACCCCTTTCGTTGTTGTCGTGAGGCGGCTCCTTGATTGGGGAGAGTGCTCGAGTAGAATCGGGTAGTAGCCGGCAATCTGGCAGCTTGCAGGAGAGGCAATTGATGGGTGCGGTGTCTGAGGATTCAGTGCTTTCGCCCGGCCGATTCGTGGACCGTTGTCCGATTCTGTCGAGCAGGAGTATCGATACCCGAGCACCGTTGCGCTGGCGAGGTGCGGTAGCGTGATACCGCCAGACAGACCTCCGGGAAGGCGACCGCCCGAGTCATCGGCCAGGGGACAGCCGGAAAGGACGATGGCAACGGTGTACGGCATCGAACCTCCGGATGGCCACGGGATTCAGCGAGCCGAGGCCGAGGCCGAGGCCGATGTCGAGTCGTTGCATCAGGAGCTCAGGGCGTTCGAGGTGTGGCGCCAGCGAGCACGGAGGAGCAGACGAGGGGGGGTGGGGTGCAGTGAGAGCGGCTGGCATGGTGGGGAAGCGCCGTCGTTTCTCTCGCCCGATTCGATGGTCGATCATTTCCGAGTGGCTCGCCTGGTCGGTCGCGGCGGAATGGGCGAGGTGTACCTGGCGCGCGACACCTTGCTGAATCGTCGGGTAGCGCTGAAGGTCATTCATCCCCGGTATCTCGATTCCGAGGCGGCAGTGGCTCGCTTCATGCGCGAGGCGCAGCTCACCGCGGGATTCTCGCACCCGCACATCGTGACGGTATACGCGGTCGGTAAACACGAAGGCCGACTGTATCTGGCGCTGGAGTATCTGGAAGGACAGAATCTTCGCCAACGGATGGACGAGGAACGGCCGGGCGTGCGCGAGTCGCTACGGATCGTGCTGGCGATTGCCCGGGCTTTGGCCGAGGCGCACCGGCACCATGTGCTACACCGCGATCTCAAGCCGGACAACGTGGTGCTGGCCAAGGACGGCCGGCTGCGGCTGGTCGATCTTGGGCTGGCCAAGGTACGTTCGCCCGGGAATCGACGAGCAGGAGCTGGTCCGTTGCCGGACTGCCCCCTGATTGAGCACGAGCACGAGCACGAGCACGAGCACGAGCGCGAGCGCGAGCGCGAAGATCGTCGAGATGATGGCTGCGTGAGCTCCGTATGGCATCCCGATCCGGCAGGGGCAGCGGCGCTGGCAGCGAGACCAGGAGCGTCGCGCCCGGATGGCGAGGTGCGCCCGGATGGCGAGCCTCGGCGGGATTGCGAGTCGCTTGCTGGCGGGGCTGCGGGCGGGTCGGTGTTGCACAATGCCGCAGCAGTGGGGACGGAGGCAGTGGGGACGGGAAAGCGGCCTTCCGGCTGCGCGGGTCACTCTTCCTCGGCGTCGGACTATGCCACGGTGGCGGGGACGATCCAGGGTACTCCTGCCTACATGGCGCCCGAGCAGTGGCGGGGAGAGGAAGGTAGCGAGGCGACGGATATCTGGGCGCTCGGAGTGATCTTCTTCGAGCTACTGGCTGGCCGGCGGCCGTACCGAGAGTCTACGTCTGCTTCCTTGGGAAGTGCGGTGACTGGCCCAGATCCGGCGCCAGCGTTGGCGTTGACCCAGGACGTGTCGGGCGACCTCATCAAGTTGGCTGCCGGCTGCCTTGCCAAGGATGCGGCCCGGCGTTCCTCGGCGGCCCAGGTTGTCGACGCTCTCGAGCAGGTGTTGGCCGGCGATCGGCGCCAGGTGGCAGTCGATCTCAGTCCGTTCCGGGGGTTGTTTCCTTTTGGCGAGCGGCATGCCGATCTATTCTTCGGCCGCGATAGCGAGCTTGCGCTCTTCTTGGAGAGCTTGCGAGAACAGGCGGTATTGCCAGTGGTGGGTCCGTCGGGAGCGGGCAAGAGCTCGTTCGTGCAGGCTGGGGTGATTCCGCGCCTGCGCGAGCAGGGCGCCTGGATCGTGCTGGCGATGCGACCTGGGGCGGACCCGTTCTGCGCGCTGGCCGCCCGCCTGGCAGCAGGTGAGAGTAGTCTGGCACCGAACGAGAGCATGGGCAGTATTCACACCTCGGATTTCCGCCTGCCCGCCCGCCTGCTCGGCCTGGTAGGCGTCGAGGATGAGTCGG
>JAZDLZ010000600.1:0-4040 GCA_043801535.1 Pseudomonadota bacterium | reverse complement strand
GGCGTGGACGTGCTTGGAACTGACGAAGTGACGCTTGCCGACGACATCGAGCTCTACCAGCGTTTCGACGCAGACTGGGTGAGCTTTGCGGATGGTAGTGCGACGATGCCAGCGGTGGTGGACATGTCCTCCTAGGATTGTGTGTCATGCCCAACTGCCTCCTTGAAGAGGCCGAACCCGTTCCAGTGCCCACCGGTGCCAGAAAAGATGGGGGGATGCGTCACTGACGAGATGGCTTTCGTCCCACGAACACCGAGCGCGCATAGGGTTGGTACCAGGCCCGAGAAAACCGGCCAAGTCTTCTCGATTCCCGAAGCTCGAGGTTTTCTCCTCGAAGAATCTGCTCCCACTTGGCCTTGGTATGGAAGCCGAACGATGCCTGGCTACCGATGGTCTTGCGGTAGCTCTCGCCGTGGCGTTTGCTGAAGAGACGATCGATTGCGTTGATGGGCGTGTCCTCGAGAATGAAGATGCTCTTCCGGCAAACGCGGATTGCCTCTCGCAAGAGGCGAGTCTTGTCCTGATCGGGGACGTGGTGCAGCACGAAGCAAAGGAGAACGAGATCGAAGCGTTCGTTGGAGAAGCCAGTGCTGAGCCCATCATAGAGCTGGAAAGGGAAGGTGCGTGCTCGCCTCGTGTCCACGATGTCGATGCCGCAGAGGTCTTCCTTGCCGGTAGCCTGAATCGCGGCACAGACATAGCCAGATCCACAGCCGATGTCCAGGATCGACTCTGAGTCGGCAAGACAGGGCTCGAGAAGAGACAGAGTGTGGAGAGTCTCTATCTTGCACGAGTGGGAGTGGTAGGGAATGCCGGCGGCGATCATTGCCAGTCAAACGGCTGCTCTATGGTCGGCATCGTCGAGACCTCGGTGGCTCGAGCCTGCCACGAATCGGTGGCCGCATTGGTGCCTTCCTTGCCTCCGTTCTCTCCGATTATCCAGACCGACGACGGCGCTATCCCCGCGTTCAAGTAAGCGTAGATGTCGGTCGTTGCATTGCCGTAGGCCAGGTCGACACGGAAGCCGGCGGTCGTCAGCTTGCGGAGGAACGATAGCTTGAAGTTGCCCACTCCTTCGACTGTGGGCGCCGCCTCGGCGTTGGTGTCGGTGACGTGGAGCATCCCGGTGGCAAAATGCAGGTCGCGCAGCCATTGGCGCGTCACTGCGGTCAGCCAGTATGGACGACCAGTGACAAACAACACCATCCAGCCTCGGGATCGGTGAGCGGTGGTCAACTCGACGGCTCCCGGATAGGCGATCGGTACATACTCGCCAGAGTAGATGGGACGGAAGAAGTCGACGATGACGTCCTTGGCTACTTCGCCGTCGCTGGTGGTCATGGTACCGTCGATGTCGAAGACCGTGATTCGTGAGCCGGACGGGAGCACGAAGACTCGGGATTCGGTCACCGTGGCATCGCCGAGAACGACGAGCCGTACGTCGTAGATGCCAGTTGCCAGCGAGCTGGAGAGCGGTACGGCGATTCGTCCGTCGCTATTGGTGGCGTGGACGCCAAGCGACTTCCATCCTTGGCAGTCGTCGAGATAGACCGCGACGTCCTCGTCTTGCAAGTCCTTCGAGACGGTGCCGTAGGCGAACTTGCCCTGGAGCACTGCCCCGTCGAGACCGGTGACCGCAACGACGTCCTGGGCAGAGTGCCCGGGATGGCCAAGCTGGACAATCAGGGAGCTGGTGGTGTGCCGCCAACCCTTGGGTGGGTCTGGCGTGAAGGCTCGATCGAGGCAGACCGCCAGGCGGCTCCGCGACGTTCCTCCGTCGCCGTTCGGATTGGCGCTACCGCCGCCGTCCGTGCCTTTCGTGGTGTCGACAGTCCTGCTATCGACAGTTGGTGTCGTCGAAGAAGTACCATCCCGGCAGGCGGTGGCAAGCAGGGAGAGAAACAATATGGCATGGCCGCCGCACCGCATCGACGATCGGCATCTCTGGGCTGGAAGCATGAGCACAATCCTAGCTCACCTTTCGTTGCCGCAGGCGGCTATTATAGTGGCCATGGAACGGCGCCGTGCCAGACGTCTTGCTCGTCGACTCCGAGTTCGCTTCAACGCCCGCGGCGAAGCAGAGAATCGCCACGGCGGTTTTACGACGAACATGTCGACCACTGGCATGTTCGTGACAACGCACCATTTGCTGAAGCCACCGGTTCGTGTCCATCTGGACGTCGGCGAGGAGGGCAATCACTTCCATCTGGAAGGCGTGGTGGTGCGGGCAGTCGAGCCGCCTCGCGGTCTTCACGGGCTCCAGCAGGCTGGCTTTGCCGTCCGTTTCCTCCAGGTCGCGGACTTGATCGCCGAGTTGATGCCGGGAGCCGACGAACCGGCCGCGCCCGCACCTGCCAACAAGAGCGGCGAGCCAGGCGAGCCACCGTCGCCGCCGCCGCCACCGCCGCTACCGTCGCTACCGTCGCCACCGTCGCCGCCACCACCGGCAGGCGAGTACCGGCTGCGTTTCAAGGACCTCGGACAGCTAGTCGAGATCTTCAACCGAGAGCTGCGCCATGGGCGGCTGTTCGTTCGCTCCCAGCGCCTTCCGGCAATCGGAGAAACGGTCAGCATTGTTCTCGGCATGCCGCCACCCAGCACCGCCACTCTGACATTCAAGGGACGCGTTGTCGACCGTATCGAGCCCGGACCAGGACCCAATCTGATGTGCGGGTTTGCCGTCGAGCTCTCGAGCCGCGCCGAGGTGCTCGCGGCGTTGCGCCCCATCGTGTCGCGATCCGAGGCCTGATTGAACGCGGGCTACTTCCGCTGGCGGCGGGCTTCGTAGAGGAGGATTCCGGCAGTCACCGCGACGTTGAGCGAGCTGACCATACCTACCATCGGAATCTGCACTGTCAGGTCACAAGAACGTTGAATGAGATGACGCAATCCCCGGCCTTCGCTGCCGAGGACGAGTATGATCGCGGCGGTCAGATCGACCTCGGTGGGCGGCTGCCCGCCCTGGGCAACTGCGCCGATTGCCCAGAGCCCGCGTTCTCGCAGCTTGTCGATCGTTCTCGCCAGATTCGTGACCTGGGCAATGCGTACGTGCTCGGTGGCTCCGGCCGAGGCTTTCACTACTGCTGCCGTCACTTGAGCGGCGCGGTCTTTGGGAATCACCACTCCGTTCGCTCCGAGCGCGTCGGCACAGCGGACGATCGCTCCCAGGTTTTGCGGGTCCTGGATTCCGTCGAGGACGAGAAGGAGAGGCTGTTTTGCCGCTTCGCCGGCGGAGGAGGCAGCGGGAACGATGAGCAGGTCGTCGAGGTTGGCGTAGGCGTATTCGCCGGCGAGGGCAACCACTCCCTGGTGACGAGCTCCTTTTCCGGCCAGGCTCTCGATCGCGGTCACGTCGCGGTCGGCCGTGCTCACACCCCGGTTGCGACAGATCTCGCGCAGCGCAGACAGTCCCGGTCCGGAAGCTCCGGCGGTGAAATAGACGACATTGATTTGCGCTGCCCGCGCCAGCACGAGCTCCCGTACTGGATTGACGCCGTATACCACCCGGCTTCCGGCCGGCGCTGGACTAGCCACTGATTCCCTGCAGGTCGGCAATGATGGCCTCGGCCATGGCCCGCGGATCAGCCGCATCGCGAATCGGTCGTCCGACGACAATCCAGTCGGCTCCAGCAGCGACGGCCGAACGGGGCGTCGCGATTCGCTTCTGATCGCCTTCTGCACCACCTGCCGGACGAATGCCCGGGGTCACGACGGCGAATTCCGGCGGAGCTTGCCGACGAATCGGCTGGGCTTCGCGGGGCGAGGCCACCACCCCATCGAGGCCGGATTCCCTGGCCAGCCGCGCCCGATCCAGTACTACTGACTCGACCGATCCGGCAGTTACTCCAGTCTCGCGCAGGTCACTCTCGTCAAGCGAAGTGAGCACAGTGATGCCAAGCAGCCTGGTATCGCCACCGGCGGTGCGCGCCGCACGGACGGCAGCTTCCATCATTGCCCGGCCGCCTGCAACGTGGACAGTGAGTAGCTTGGCGCCGAGCGAGCAGGCTCGCGCGGTAGCGCGGGCAACGGTCTCGGGAATG
>JAZDLZ010000592.1:0-2447 GCA_043801535.1 Pseudomonadota bacterium | reverse complement strand
GTCGCGGGCAAACGCCTTCGCTTCGTGGGCCATGTAGTTGCGCGCTTCCACAAAGTCAGCTTCGGAAAGACCGCGAATCTTGAGGAACTCAGCAGGAACCATCGTTGCGAACGACGGATTGCCTGATCGCTCGGAAAGACGCGCGCGCAGCGAGTCGTCGAGAGCAGTTGACCCGGTCGGCTTCGGCACCCCGGCGAAAAGATCGATGAACGACACATTTGGGTCATAGACGACAGAAGGAGAAGGGCCTACCGCTTGAATTACCGATTGAGCCTCCTTCGCAGTATCGCTGAGAGGCTCGACCGGACAGAAACCCTTTGGCGTGTCTTTCAGCCCCTTGTCGAACTGTCCGCCGAAAAGGATATGAGCTGCCCGAGCCCGCGAAATATCGCCGTCGACCCAAGCCATCCTCGTAGCCTCGCCAAGATCGGGGACTTCCGAGAAGGTCGCATCCGCAACCGCCAAATGGTGCTGGACTGCTGTTCGAGCTGCCTCGTCAGCGACAAGGGTGGCTTCGGAAAGGCTACTGGCAAGCCATTCACTATAGCTTCGCTCCAGCAGCAGCGGGGTTTTGGCCGCGCTGCTGTCACACACGCCAACGATGCTGCTATCATACGTCTTCTTGTCCTTGACCATTGACCGCAGGTTGTTTCCAGCGACAGTCGCTGCCCAGGCTGCGTACTTGAACGCCTCCTCGGTCAGGGCAACCTTCGACTCTTCATCCTGCGGGGGGATGGTGAGTGTCGTGTAGTTCGCCGGGCCGAGACCACCACCCTTTATCGATACAGGGACCACCGAGCTCTCGATCTCAAGAAGCCTATGGGCGATACAGGTGGCCACTTGGACGCGACAGACTGCGACTTTGCAATCGTGTTTCGCTGCTGGGTCTGGCTCGCAGAGCGGCACCTCTCCGGGCGACTTCTTACACCACGTTTCTTCCTTGTCTGACCACTTCTTCTTGTCGGAGAAAAGCGATTTCTCCTCGGAGCATCCCAATCCGAGATTTCCGCCATCTGCGTACTCGATCGAGTGAAGGCAGTCGATCGCGGCGAAACTGCGGGCGATATCATAGGCAGTGCCAGTCCACGAGCTTGGATTCCTCGCATCAGTAACAACAAGAGAACCGGTGATACTCATTCGCTGGCGCCTATTCTGCGCTTCCGAAGACTCACTGTTCTCGGTTCCAGCATCGGCAGCCAGGAGCGTGGCATGATGCTCTTCGGCGTCAGTGCAGGCAGGAACACAAGAGGCGCAAACCAAGCCGAAAGACAGGATTCGATTCCACATGCTCATGGTGACTCCCCTATTCTGCTAGTACGCTCCGGGCGCAGCGAGCGACGCACATGGAAGCGTCATCGAGCTCGCCAGCGCTCTGTTTGCGCGATGAAACGTGGTCATCGACGTTCGACTCGTCTCGCCAGTCTCCGCGCACGACGCGGGTCGAGCCAGAAGACGGCCCAATAGGATCAAAGAGGGATTCGTCGTGTGAATAATAGTCGGTGGCGAAATAGTCCAGCACCCACTGGCGACCTCCGCCCAGGAGCATCTCCACGCCGTAGTAGCTCCGCGTTCCAGGCAGCGAGTCGTAGATGTCCGTTCCGAACCACTGCTCCGGCGGGAAGTCGAAGCCGCACTCGGCCGAATCTAGTAGGTCACAGCGATAGTTATTCCCTTCCCAAGTGTATAGCTGATTCCGAGGCTCCGGTCCACGTGCCGCTTTCTCCCACTCCGCCTCGGTCGGAAGACGGCGCCCACCGTCCCATTCACAGAGCGAAACGGCGTCCCCCCGTGGCACCAGTGCCACGTAGTCCGCAAGAGCGGGATCCTCCACAAGACCTGCAAATGGTCCGACCTGCTCCCTTGATAGACCAGCACACGCGCCGGCATCAATACACTCCTTGTACCGTCGGTTGGTCGCCGGAAACCTGTCGATGTAGTAGGCCGACAGTGTCACTTCCCGAACTGGGGTCGCACCCTCGTCGAGCTCCGAGCCACGGATGAATGGACCGGCAGGAATACAAATCTCCTCTCGGTCCTCTGGTGTCGTTCGTCCAGTCACGAGAGTGCACGCCTCAACGCACGCGCCGCCAGTGTTCGCCCAGGAACACTCGGCTGTGCAGATTTGCTCGCGCAGCTGGCCGAACGGACAGTCGGCGCGAATTGCTCGTGGGATCCCCGGCTCGCAGTCGCGACTCTGTGCAGTCACCTGCCAAGGAATCCACTGGCATTGTTCGTCGCAGAATCGTTGTCTCTCGCCGCAGCGTGGCAGCGCTTCGATCTCGACGGCACCGACGGGGCAAACACCTTGACCCAAACAGTCACTGGCGGGCTGCCAAACGCCGTCCTTGCAGGCCTCCGAGCGTTTGCCACAGTACCCGCACGCCGCGATTCTGGTGGCGCCTGCGCTGGGGCATTTCTCGCTGCTTGCGTCGACAGAGCCCGTGGCA
>JAZDLZ010000585.1:0-4261 GCA_043801535.1 Pseudomonadota bacterium | reverse complement strand
CCCGTCGGCAGACTCGTGGCGGGGACGCATCCGCTGCGTCGCTCGTCGGTCACATACCGACGGGTATGCTCCCTCCTCGCTCCTTGCGGCTGCGCCCCCGGCGCTTCGTCTGCCTCGGTCCGGCAAACCGATCGGTGCTCTGGCTATCGAATCTGGCGTTGACATGGCAGCGCTGGCGTCTCTGTCCATGTCTCTGTCCATGTCCATATCTGTGTCTATTCGAGTCGAGCGAGAGCTTTCTGGGCCGGAGCCAGCCGAGGATCGCACGCTAGCGCTTCGCGGAGTTGGGCGACGGCAGCGTGGAGATCGTCTGCTGCTTCGGAGAGAAGACCGAGAGCGAGAAGCGCCCGCGGTCGCGGCCGTCTACCGAGCAGCGCAGCTTCGGCTGCGGGTCGCTCGCGCGCTGCCGCTGTTTTTCGGTCTATTCCTCTGGCTTCGTCGGCCAGAAAGCGGGCCCAGGCAACGTGGGCTTCGTAGTCGGGCTCGTCGGGCAGGCGGCGCGCGGCTGTTGCCAACAAAGAGACGGCGCGGAACGGCTCACCCGCCGCCAGGGCTCGCTGTCCCTTGACAAAGGCCTCTTCAGCCTCGGCGCTGTCGTGCTTCCGTCTCGTGTATTTCTGATCGATGTCCGGGAATCTGCTCAGGATTGCCGCGTGATAGCGGCTGCGTGCCATTGGATCGAGCAAGGTGGCTCGTGCCTGCAGTATCTGTTGCCAGAGGGGTTGGACATAGGCAGTCAGGTCTCCCAAATCCATCCCGGAAAAGCGTTCTGGCGCGAAGCGAACCCCCAGAAGCTGAAAGGCACGCTCGACTTCGGTGACAGCAGCGTCGGGGGCGACCTCGAACACTTCGTAGAGAGTCGCGTTGCGCAGGCGATCGCGTCTGGCCCTTACCTGCTCGCGTGCCATTCCGACCAATCGAGCGCTGCGGAGATCTGCCCGCACCGGTGGCTCAGGCGAGAGAGCGAGCGCGCCACCGCAAATGAGCCCCCAGAGAAGCCGCGCTGCTGCCAGCGAGTCGCGTTGGTTGCTGTCGACCAGGCCGCGAAGCGTGCGCGAACCGTCGCAGCCTGCCATTTGCTGTTCTTCGACTGCGGTGAGAATGTGGCGTGCCTGCAGTCGCGCCAGGGTCGCGGTCTGCGCAACGTATTCATTAATGTGGGGACGCAGTGCTCCCCGCACCACGTGAGCGGGAACGTGACGTGCGCCGGTGGCAATCGCTGCCGCTTCTTCGTCGGGAGTGCCTCCGGCGGGCAAAGAGAGCAAGCGCAGCGCGCAGGACGCAGTGAGCGTGGTCACTTCGCCCTGGCCGGGAAGATTGGCGACATGGTGGGCGATAGCCAATGGATCCAACGACTTGGCCAAGGCCACCGAGTTGGTTCGAGCAGCGGCGGCATGAGCCAGCGGGGAATCACCAAGAATGACGATCGCCGGGGCGGGATCGTACCGGCGCCAAGCTGCTACCAATCCGGAGTAGTCGAGCCCGCGCACCTCGCCGTCGACGGCGACGACGCTGGGAGGTTTCCCCTGTTTGCCAGCTGGACCGGCATCGAAGGGGCGTACCCAAGTCACTTGGTGTCCCATACTCTCGAGGGCGTTGACGAGCATCGAGCCCAGAGCCGGGTCGTCTATGCCGACCAAGACGTGGAGCACGGGGGGATGGTATCACGGGCAGGTGATAGATAGTTGGATTGGATCAGCTCGAGCATTTGTGATGGTCGGGGGCCCAGGGAATCGTTGACACCGGTTGGCGTCACTCGGATAATGACGACCGCAAACTCGCAACCGAGTCAGGAGGCGCAGACGGATGCCCCGAGTAAAGGTCGGGTTGATGGCTTTGATTGTCATCGCCGCAATTTCGCTCACCGCATACGTACTGAGTACTCGACGCCTGGAGGCGCGCATCGTCGCAGATGTGCAGGCGCGAGTAACACGAGCGGCGCAGCTTCTTCTCCAGAATGATTCTCTTGAGGGCCTGGCGCTGATGAAACGCACCGAAGGCCTGGCAAGGGATCATCGCTTCTCCGAAGCGCTGGACGAGCCCGAGGTAGTGTCGAGGGCGAAGATAGCCGATGCCGCGATCCAGGAGTTCAGGAAGCAACGCTCGTCCAATGAACGCGAGCCGGATTTCATTGCGATCGTCAACAAGCGCGGTGACGTCTCGGCAATGCAGGATGTTCCGCGCCCCGATCCCGAGCCGTGGGGTGCGACCTATGCAGCGGTGAAGGCTGCGCTCGAGAAAGGTCAGGTATCCAAAGATATCTGGGACTATCGAGGAGGGGTAATGCGGGTTGGCATTGCGCCAATCTACGACACTGCCCAGGACGGAGGTATTGCCGTCAAAGGAGCGTTGATAATGGCGTACGCTCTCAACGCTCAAGAAGCCCAGACGCAGGCCAAGTTGCTGGGGATGGATGTTGGTTACTTCGTAGACAATCACGTGAGAGCTACCAGCTTCCGGCGTGGAGGCGCGGAAGAGGACGTGTCCAAACAGAAGGATCTCGAAAGCCCGCTGTTTGGCAATGGGCTCGCTGCCGCCGCTCTCGACAAAGGCCAGTCGGACGTGGCTCGCGTCAAGCTCGATCGCGAAGAATTCGTCACCATGGCTGCGAGGCTGCCGCTGAACTTCGCCAACAAGAGCTCGGGTGCGATGGTGCTGATGTCGCTATCGCGAGAGCTCGAGCCGATCGGCGGAGTTGGTACCACGATTCTGCTGGTTGGTCTCGGCGGACTGGTGGTGGCGATCTTGGCCATGCTGTTGACCGCCCGCATGCTTCTCAATCCCGCCGAGGAAATCGAGGCGGGGGTAACGGAGATCATCAACGGCAATCTGGACTTCACCTTCAAGCCAGCCGGGGCTGATTTGGATGGGCTAGCCAACGCGCTCAACGTGATGCTCGCGCGACTGCTCGGGCGTCCCGAGCCAGGTGAAGAAGAGGTGGACGAGAACGGCAACGTCCCGGCTCGCGCCAAGGTGACTCTGGACATGGAGGAGACGGGATCGGCAGCCGCGCTCGGGGGGCAGGTCTCGAACGACCCCGACATCGTGGCGCTTGCCCAGGAAGAGGAGCCGGACTACTACCGTCGTACCTTCACCGAGTTCATGCAGGCGCGCCGCACGGCTGGAGAGCGGGTGGATGGAGTGACCTTCGAGGAGTTCGTGGCCAAGCTGCGCCTCAATGAGGCAAATCTCACCCAGAAGTATAATTGCCGCGCGGTTCGTTTCCGGGTGCAGAACAAGAACGGGCAGATCTCGCTCAAGCCCGTGCCGATCCTGTAGTCCTCCTGCCAAGCTTCGCAGCTTCGCCCTTCGATAATCCAGACAACTTGCGGTAGAGTCTCGTCGTGCGTTGCCCAGTTCGTACTGGTCTTGCTCGTGTCCTAGACGGGGAAGTTGACGTTCTGCGTGGCAAACGACTTGGCCTGGTCGTCAACCACACTGCCGTGGACGTCGATCTCTACCACATCGTCGATCTGCTCTGCTCCTCCTCCTCCTCCTCCTCCTCCTCCTCGAAATCCGCGGTCGGCGCCGTGGTCGCCGTTGCCCCGTCTTTGGCCCCCTCGCCGGTGGTGTCGATCGCGGAGGGGCGAAGCGAACGTCTGGGCTTCAAGATCGCGTGCCTTTTCGGTCCAGAGCACGGAGTGAGAGGTGATGCCCAGGACATGGTCGGGGTCAACTCGACGCACGATTCAGTGACCGGCGTGCCCATGTACTCGCTGTATGGCGATACCGTGGAATCGCTATACCCGCGACCGGAGATGCTCGAAGGTCTCGACGCTGTCGTTTTCGACATTCAAGACGTTGGATCGCGCTACTACACCTACGCGTCGACGCTATTGCACATGCTCGAGGTCTGCGGCCGCGCCGGAGTCGAGGTGGTGGTGCTGGATCGCCCCAACCCCATCAACGGCGTTGACGTCGAAGGCGGCCTGATCCGCGATGGCTACGGTTCGTTCGTCGGCCGATACCAGGTGCCGAACCGACACGGCATGACTGTCGGCGAGTTGGCGCTCTTTGCCAATGATCGCGCCAAGCTAGGCTGCCGTCTCAGCATCGTCGGAATGGTTGGCTGGCGGCGCGAGCTGTTCTACGACCAGACTGGTCTCTCTTGGGTTTCTCCCTCGCCCAACATGCCTAACCTCGATTCGGCTCTGGTCTATCCTGGTATGTGCTTGATCGAGGGGACCGAGCTATCGGAAGGTCGAGGAACAACGCGACCTTTCGAGCAGGTGGGAGCTCCCTATGTCTCATACGCCGAAGC
>JAZDLZ010000564.1:0-4720 GCA_043801535.1 Pseudomonadota bacterium | reverse complement strand
CGCCCTGCGGAAGAAGGGGGATCGAGCAAGCCTGCTCTGCACTTTTTCGGATTCACGGGAAGGTGTCTATTCAGCGAGAACCTCGTTGAGGGATCCGGTTCGGTAGCCTGCGAGGTCGACGGCGACGTAGGAAAAGCCGAGCGATTTGCCGAGGGCGAGGATGTGCTCGCGGAGGGCCAAGGCGCGGGCGATCTCGCGGGGATCCAATTCGAGACGAGCGATGCTATCGTGAAAGCGAACCCGGAGTTGGCCGAAGTCGAGGGCATGAAGCTCGCGTTCGAAACGGTCGATGCGAAGCAGACGCTCGCTCGTGATCCGCGTGCCGTACGGGAAGCGAGACGACAGACAGGCGAGCTGCGGTTTGCCTGAGGTGCGCAGGCCAAGTTGGCTCGACGCCCAGCGCACTTCCGACTTGGTGAGACCAGCGTCAGCGAGAGGCTGAAGAGCCTTCCATTCGATGGCTGCGCGCAAACCTGGCCGGTAGTCGAGGAGATCGTAGGCGTTGGTGCCGAGCAGGACGACGCCAACGCCAAGCCTGGCTGCTTCGTCGCTGGCAAGCCTGAGCAAACGGGACTTGCAGTAGTAGCAACGATCGGCGGTGTTCTCGACGAATCGCGGATCGTCGAGGATTCCCGATTCGAGCTCGAGGTGTCTGTTTCCGAGGCCAAGCTGGGCTGCCCAGAGGGTTGCCTCTTCTTGCTCCGAGTTGGCCATTGTCTGCGAGAGCACGGTCAGCGCGTAGCACTGCGTTCCGAGCTCTTCCAGGGCGATCTTCAATAGCAGCGTCGAATCGACTCCTCCCGAGAAGCAGACGAGCGCCGAGCCGTATCCGCGGATCATGCTGCGCAACCTGATTAGCTTGTCGGCAGTGATGTGCTCGTCAACCCGCTGCTGGTGATTCCTCATTCGACACCTCGTGACTGCTGCTGCCCGGAGTCACGTTCTCGCCCTTCGTCGCGTCGTGCCCGCCATCTGCTGGTTGTCCTGGTTGTCTTGATTGTCCGGGCAACTCGAGAAGCGACGCTATCTCCGGTCGCAATAGCTCTGCCGGGATCTTTTTCGCCTCGGCTATCCGAGCTCGGATATCGAGGACGGCGTCTATTCGACTCGACACACCGTGCGGACAGGTTCTTCTGGTGGCCATGCCCGCGCACTCCCGGCAGAAGAACGCTTGCTCGAAGCACAGAGGTACGATGCCAAGCTCGTCGGCTGGGTATTCGGTGAAGGCGCGTTGGGCGTCCTTCGAATCCGTGATCGCCGCATTGCGGCCGCCCACGACGTGGTGCGTGCACCCGTAGTTCTTGTGCACGATCGCCAAGGCCACTTCTTCGCGGGAGCCAGCTCCGGCGAAGGGAAGGTCGGTGGCAACGAGGATCACGGAGTTTTTCGGGAAACGGTCGGCAACCAGCCACTCGTAGCAGCGCAATAGCTCGGCACGATCGAGCGGTCCGCGCGGAGAGCAAGGATCGGTGCACACGTTGATCAGGAGCCCGTCAGCGTGCTCCATGGCAGTCTTGGCCAGATACTCGTGCGCCCGTTGCGGCGGTTCGAAAACGCCGAGAGCGACAATGCGCCGCCAACCCCGTTCGCGAAACAGAGCTCGCAACAGTCTCGGATCGGCTGGCGGCGGGTCATCGACTGGTGTCCCTCTCTCCAGGACAATGACGGGGCCGCCAAAGAGAATCCTGCTTTCCTCGCGCATCAGGCGCCCCACTGCAGCGCTGGCGGACTCGTCGGTGCCGAGGATTTTTCGCGCTTCCCGCGCCCGATCCCGCGGGAAGACCTCCTCGATCTTCATTGCTCCGACGGGCTGCCCACTGGAATCCCGCAGGAGAATGGTCTTTCCCGAGACCGCTCCAGCGTCGGCACGAGCCGAGAGAGTCAGTGGAATCGTCCACAGCACGCCGCTTGCCAGCCGCCCTTCGACGACGACTCGTTCGTAGTCGGCGCGGCAGAGAAAACCAGTAAGAGGAGAATAGGCGCCGCGGGCGACGAGCTGCAGATCGGTCGTTTCTCTCGGGGTAAGCGTGATTTCCGGCAGGCGATGGCCCTCGAACAGGGCCAGCACTTCCTTGGTCGCCTGCATATCGGCATACCGGCTCACCAGGATCCCACCGTGGGGGAATACCGGATCGTGAGCATGATCGTAGGCGTCGGTGAATCCACACTGGGAAATCGCCAATCTGGCGTGGGTGGCGATGAGCACGTGTATGCGCTCTTCTTCGTCGGGAGTGAGGTTTTCGAATATGACGCCAACGCCCGGAGTGGCGCCCGGCCCGGTACCACGAGAGCGGTGAACGACCCGTCCGACGGTGCGGAGGATCGGTCCTTGATCGCTGTCGCCGCCGACTTCTTCGGAAAGAGTGAGGGTCAGCTCGAACCTGGTTCCAGGAGTCAGGACGTGATAATGCTCAGGTCGTGCCTCGAGAAGAAGCCCGCCCACTGACAGGTTGCGCACTGGGAGGATTTCGACTTCGCCCTCGAGACATAGCTCTACTGCCGCGACCACTGTGACTCGCTCGTGTTGGCGGCGGTCTCTAGGCATGTTGGCAACTCGTGCTTGTCATGTGGTTTGGTGCTCCCCTGTCATGATTCCCCCCGGACTAGCCGTAATTTAGCCGTAATCTGGCCGTAATCTGCCGTAATCCGATCGATAAGCTTGGCTGCCGCAGTCGCGCCGGCGTTCAAGGCAGCAATAGCAGCGAAATCGTCTGCTGCGGTATCGATCGCGTCGCGCGCGGCCACCCCGAAGTCCGTTCCGACATCGAGCTGGTATTGGGTATCGCCGTTGCTGGCTACGACGACCTCTGGGTTGATGGCGAGAACACGGTCTCGGACCGCGTCGACGATTGGTCTTCCAACGTCGCTTGCCTCGAAAAGGAACGTGTCACCCGACGCCACCGAGCTTCGATCCGAGACGACTATCGTCCCGACCCCCGCCGCCGCCAAGTAGGCAATGGCGACGGCGCCGGCACAACTGGCGCGCGTTATGGCAACTCGCGCACGCATGAGTCGCACCTGGCCGGCTTCGCCGATTCCAGGAAAGGTGAGGTGTCGAGTGTAGCGTTTCATTTGCAGAGGAGTGAGCGATGAAGCGCAGGAATCAGTATCGGCGCTAATGTGCCCAAATGGCAAGAAGGAGCCTTCGGGCCGGCCGGAGTCGCCAATCCGGGACTCGCTTCCGCTCCGGGATTCGCCGCCGCCCGGGGATTGCGATCCGCCGTCTCGGTCACTCGCCGCCAGAGACTGCGGCCCACCGCCGGCACATGGACAACCTGGGCGGCGGTTCACGCGAATCGCCCGCCAGATGCCGTCTTCGGCGAGCCAGATACTGCCGAGGATTCCTCTCTGGTCTTCGCCGGTGGCAAGGGTTGCTGCGACTCTGGCGTGCTGGGCCGCGATCTGCCCACAGGCAGGACCGAGGGCACCAGCACCAATCGCGGCTGCGCGGTCAGGTGGAGGGGTCTCGAAAAGACAGCGATAGCAAGCGTCCACCCGGGGGCGAACTGGAAACACCTGCCCGGCACGCTCTCGGACGGCGGCAATTGCGATTGGCACCCGCAGAGTCAGGGAGAGATCGTTGACCAGGAACTTCGTTTCGAAATTGTCCGAAGCGTCGCAGACAACGTCGGCTGCTCGAAGCACTTCGACGGCGGTAGCACGGTCGAGTCGCGCTCGCACCACTCTGATTCTGCTGCCAGCGAATCCTCTCCTCTCCAGGGCTGCCATTGCTGCCGGCGCCTTCGGCTCACCGGCGTCGACGGTGCGGTAGAGGATCTGGCGTTGAAGGTTGGAAATGTCGACATAATCGTCGTCGATCAATATGAGCTGGCCCACTCCTGCCTGCGCTAGCACCAGCGCCAGCGGAGATCCGAGTCCGCCCAGCCCGACGATCGCGACTGTCTTGGTTCGCAGCAGGCTCCTGGCTCCCGAAGTGACTGGCATTGCTGCCCCCTAAAACGGCGATAGTGACCACGAGCGCAGCGCGGCTTCGCCGCGCAGAGCGAGTCGCGGCGCTGCACCAGTTTGGTGATCGCCCGGAAAGTGACGCGCCGCGGGTCCCCTCCTCGGAGAGGGAGGACCCGTCGGAGGTCTCCTCCGACGGGGGGCGGCGAGGGCTCGCAGCTGCCCCTAGATCGAGGGGCGGAGGGGTGGTCTTGAGGCGCGCTAGCGCCGGATCAGGATGCCTATCCGAGCTTGCCGCACTCCCGGCAGCGGCCATCCGGTCCGAGAACGCCGATGCACGCTCCGTCCGAGCACAAACGACGAGCTTCCCATTCGCCGGGAATGCTGCCATCTCCTTCTTCGTCCCTGGTAGTCGGTATGCTGCTCTCGTGCTCGTCGTCGGGATTCCAATTGCCGGAATCGCTCGCAGCGTCAGTCCCGGAACCTGCCGTCTCGGACTGTCCTTCCCAACGGACGCCGCACGCTCGGCAGCGACCGCCGGCATCGAGAAGACCGACGCAGCTTCCGTCTGGGCACAGACGTCTGCTCTCGAAATCGGAGTTGTCCCCGTCCTCCGCTTCCTCGTTTCTCGAATCATCCTCTTCTTTCCCTCCTATTGCCCCTCCTATTGCCCCTTCTAGTCCCTCCTCTTGTCCTTCGTCCATTGCTCTTTCCTCCGTCTCCTCACAGTCCTTGCCTTTGTGTTTGTGTTTGGCGGAGCGCCCGTAGTTCCAGCCTCGACGCCCTGGCGCGCTTGTCCGCCTGCCGCATTATT
>JAZDLZ010000553.1:0-12433 GCA_043801535.1 Pseudomonadota bacterium | reverse complement strand
GCAATACCACTGCGTCCGTAGACCGGGATAACGATGCGACGCACGAAGAAGTCGGCACCATTCTCGCGCAGCAGACCGATCTCTTTCAGGGTTTCGACGCTTACGTCTTTGAGTGCTTGGCGGATTACATTGCCAGCAGCGTAGCCGAACAGGTAGCTATCGAGGAAATCGTCTCGGAAGCCGCGTCCGTGCAGGTAAACTCGCTGCTCAGGTCCGAGTTGGGCGTGGTAGTGCGTGGCTGCCGCCATCAGAATCTCGCCGCGCTCCCGGAGTTTGCGGACTGCCTCTTGCTGCTCCGGCGACTCGGCGAGTTGTACGCCCGCCTCGCGGGCCAGGACTCGGAGGGCCTCATGGAAGTCGCAGTTCTGTCGAGCTTGGCAGTAGGTAAAGAGGTCGCCGTGGGCTTGGCAGCCGAAGCAGTAGTAGCTGTCGGTCTTCGGAAAGACGGTAAACGATCCTGTCTTCTCGTCGTGGAAGGGGCAGCACGCCTTGTATGTCGTGCCGTCACGCCTGAGTTGCAGGCCGTCTCGCCCGAGGTATTCCAGTAGCGGGAGGCGATCCTTGATGTCTGCGATGATGTCAGATGACAACGGCAATCCTCTCGGGCCCCGGATGTCGGGGCGGCGATGGATGGGCTAGCGGTGCTCGAATCATGCTGAGCGAGCGGCAGTTTGACAAGACCGCCCGTATTGCTGTATACTATGGGTACGCTCTATAGGGGGTGTCTTGTGGGCAAACCTTACGTGGAACATGCTGGCGAGCGTTTTGGGCGGCTCATAGTCATTGGGTATGTCGGCAAGGAGTTCAAGCGCGGGTCTTGGCATCGGGTTTGGCGCTGCCAATGCGACTGCGGCCAGCAGGTATCTGTCATCTGGTCCGATCTTAAGGATTGTTCCACGCGTAGTTGCGGGTGTCTCCAAGCTGAAACCCGAAAGAACTACGGGGGGAAGTCCGGCCATAACCGTCTGCCCCCTGGCGAATCCGCCTTTCGTCAGTTGCTCATCCTCTACCGCAAGAGCGCCCGTGAGCGACGCCACGCTTTCGAGTTGACGGACATAGACTTTCGGATCCTGATTGAACAGCCTTGCTACTACTGCGGCGCTATGCCGAGTCGTGTGTTCCCAGGGGTTCGCGGCACCAACGGCAAGCACGTCAGCGGCGGCATCGACCGCATTAACAGTACCCTTGGCTACGTCCCCGGCAATGTCCGGCCGTGCTGTTGGATGTGTAATCGAGCAAAAGCCGATATGTCGGAGTCTGACTTCTTTGTATGGGTTCGTCGTGTCTGCGCGCACTCCAACTGCTGACCGAAATCGGTATCCCTTATAGTCTGTCTCGATTGCCTTGATGCTCATTCTCCGTCCTCCCCCTCCTTATTCCCGACATCCCCAAACCACGCCTCGAAATCGCTCAGCCTGAGCATTACGACATCGTCGTCGTGGCGGCAGTGGAGTTGGTGGAAGACGGCGATGGCGAGTTGCTCTGGCTTCGCCGCCTTGACCGCCTGGCCGATGGCGTCGCGGATCTCGGCAGGGAGAGGGCGACGGCGTGACTTCGCCTCCACGCACAGCCAGCCAGCCTGCACGTCTGCTGTCGCCTTGCCAGTGTTGCCGACGCGCTTGCCGCCGAGACGACGGGCCAGGGCGCGTTCGTGCTCCTTGCCTCTGGCGTGAGCGCGCTGGGGCGTGGTCATGGCTGCGTCTCCTGAGATACGGGCATCTCTGTCCACTGGCGTCCGTCCAGCTCGGGCAGGTGGACCAGCTTGCCGTCGATGCGGGCTTGCTTCAGGTAGTAGGACACGCCGACCGCCTGGCATTGGTCTCTGAGAGAGCGCAGCCAGTCCAGCTCGCAGGGTCGGGCGCCTGGGCCGGACTCGGCACCCGCCACGATCCAGTCGATGGTACGGCCGACCATCGACGGATCGGTTACGTGACAGTTCTCTGGCCCCAGGTGGACGTTGCCCAGCAACGGCTCGGCGCTGATCCACCGCACGACCGCCGACGTCTGGAGTAGCAGCGGGATCCGCTCGTCGGCCGCGCGTTGGTCCTCGACCGAGACGCCAAGCCAGACGTTCGGCAACGGTTTCGCTCCCCACCAGAAGCGCCGCGATAGGTCGGCCATCCGTCCGGGCCGCTTCGTCAGCACGAGGTACGTGTGTTGCGGCGAAACCCACATCGTCGTGAAGACCTGCGCGATGTAGTCTTCCGGCACGTCCTGGTGGAACAGGTCGCCCATCGGGCAGACGAACACCGTCTGCGGCTTCCGCCAGCGCAAAGGCTCCTCGAGGCGCTGAGGCAGCAGGCGGACCTCGCCCGTCCAGTTGTAGCCGTCGCCATTCCGCTCGGCCAGGCCCGCGTACTCGGGGCGGTGGCGCAGGCGCGTCGCCGCCAGGCGAGCAGCCCAGCACGACCTACACCCCGGACTGCACTTGGTACACCCAACCACAAGTCCCCAACTCTTGGTCACGTAGGAGATCGCTGTAGTGCCCATCTCAGCCTCCCGCGAACAGATCTATCAGACTCTCCAGTCGCCCCGGCGTGCTCGGCGCGACTGGTATCCGTGCGAACACGCTGCCTGGACACACGCAGACAGGTTGGACAGGCGCCGTCGTCCGTGCTGGCCTCGCCTCGCCGACGTGCGCTGCCCAGCGCTCCCGCGCCTCAGCCTCGGTCAGCACATAGCGGCGCGTGCAGATGGTCCGGGCGTGGTCGTCCAGCAGGCAGGGATAGCGGCGCTGTCGGCCTTCGCCTTCAGCCACACTCGCGTGCAGCACGCCTGCTCGACAGGACGCGTGGCAGAGACCGCGGAAGTGGCTGCAACTGTAGAGGTAGTAGGCGTGGCCTTGGAGTGCGCTAGGCATGTTGCCCCCGTCGAGCGTCAGGCTGGCTGCTATCAGCTACCAAGACAGCCAAGCCCGGACGTCCGGGCTTGGCTCATGCGGCTAGAACGGTGCGCCGCCCTCATAACTATCGAGCGGCGGGGCTGGCGGCTCGTCGTCGGCTGGCGGGGGTACAGGCTCCGTTGTCTCTTCGTCGATGACCTCGAAGCTTGCCGTTTTGAGACTCTGGCTCAGCGTTCGGTACTGCGCGATCTCCTCTGGCGTGTGCCAGCGGGCAACCTTGGCGCTCAGTTCGTACCACTTGCGCTGGCCCTCAATTTTGCGCACCGTCGTGAACAGGAACGTAGCGCCGAAGAGCGGCGATTTGCGGCCGACCAGGATCGTGTTGACGATCTTGATGGGATTGACGTTGCTCTTCTGTGCCGTGAAGATGCCCGGTAGCCCGTCCTCTACCAGCAAGAGCATGAGCGCGTACCCTAGATTGCATCGCTTCGGGGCCTGGCCCGTCCCCAAATCCTTCTGCCAGAGGTCGGGGTGGATCTGCGCGTTGAACTCGCAGCGGTTGCAGGCGCCGTGGACGGTGCCTGTGATGCAGTCGCGTGACAGGCATTCGGGCTTGTCGGCGTCGGCTTCGTCCATTCTGCGGAAGAGCGCCCGAGTGTGCTTGCTCGACAGGATCACGACTTCGAGGCCGGCCTTGAACTCGCCAGTGATTGAGTTGTACCAGTGCCCGAGGTGAGCGTCGCTGTCGTCCATTTTCGACGTGCCCTGGACGATCTTGACGACTGGGATTTTCAGGTCCTGTGGGGTCATGCCCTCGGCGCCTTCGAGCAATGGCTCGATCGGGGCCGCCAGGTCGGTCTGTCCGTTGCGTGTGACGATTGCTTGTCCTACCACGTCTGATTCTCCTTCTCTGCTCGGCGTCCTCAGGACGCGAGGAACTCCAGCATTGCGGCTAACAGGCGGAGCCGCGCACGGCTGGTATCGATTTCGGCCTGGGTCACTTGGATTCGAGCGCTAGCGTCGTCGAGGTCACGGTCAGCCTGGCATTCGGCTGCTAAGTGCTCCCGGTAAAGCGGGTCGCTCTTGAGTGCCACGGCAAGCTCGGCAGCGCGCATCTCGGCGTTTGACTTGACTGCCTTGCCCTGGGCGTCGACACGCTCGCCCGCAAGGTTGAGCATGGTAGTCTGCTTGCAGTCTTCGAGCCCCGATCTGGCTGCTCGGAGCCGCGCGCCCGCTTCTGCCTTGCGGTCCAGCAAGGCGGATAGGTCTCGGATGTACTGGCCATTCGTGAGCAGCGTCTGTGTTACGTCGAGCTTCGCCAGCGTCTCTTGCTTCCAAGCGTCGCGGGCCTCCCGACGCTGGAGGGTCGCCGCCTCCTGGTCTTCCAGCAGATTGGCGATCTGGTAGTCAGCCTGGGCACGGATTCGCCGTAACTCCCTGACTGATTGCGGCTTAGTCTGCTCTGTCACCTGTCTCCCTCCTCCTTTGGCACCACTGGGCCAGCTGCTTGCGCCAGGTCAGACAGTAGCCGCGAATCCACTGGCGGCTCGCGTGCCTGCGGTGGATCGTGCGCTTGCGCGACTTCGGTCGAGCCACCTTGGTCTCTGTCACCTGTCTCCTCCTGGCTACGTTGCCTACTTTGGCTAAGTTGTCCACATTGTACCACTCTGCGCCCACGTTGTCTAGTATGTCTGATATGTCGTATTTGGCTAACCTGTGCTAGAATAGAACCATGGAGACAGAGGGGACCGTTACCGTAACTGAGGCAGCCAAGATACTCGGCGTCTCGCGGACCCTGGTGTACCGGGCGCTTGCTAGTGGCGACCTGCACCGGGAGCCGATGCGCGGCTACAAGAGAGGAGGACCGTCGCGCATCCCCCGCAAAGAGGTCGAGGAGTTGCGGCGGAAGTGGCGCGAGTCCGAGGGCGCCTGACCGCCCGTATCCCGCCGGCGTGCTACTCATCGCGTCACCATATAGACTGTTGTCCGTGGAGCCTTCAAAGGTTTATTCTCCGGTCCCTTCACGTAGGCACTTACGAAGGTCGGCTGGTGAGTAGCCGTACTCGGATGCCACTGATTCCGCCAATGTCCCCTTACAACCCACTGGTATTGCCAATCCACGGCTCGCGGTTCTCCGATTTTCGCTTGTGGCCCACCGCCCTCTCGCCTCAAGGTGACTACACTTATGACAGGCTCGACGCGTTCCCGCTTGGTAAGACGCCGACGTTCTGGCCGTGACAGGTGAATGCGTTCCTTCCTTGCTATCGTTGTTTGTAGGAACCTGAACCCAGCAACAAGTTGCGCATGAAGCCGCGATATCTTGTCTCCCCCGAACAGCGAGGGAAAGAAACGTAAACGCGGAAGACGGTCAGCCCCATCAAGAGGCAAGCAGACGTAACAGACTTGCAGTCCCGTCCTACCTGACATCATGTCTGCCGGGATGAATCGCTGGCCCCACGCGGCTAGATAGTCCTTGGGGGCAATGTCTGACTTGATCCCTATTACCTTCGCGAGAATGATGCTTTGTAGATCACAAGGGACATCCAGGTTAAAGAATCGCTGGTTGTCGAGGGACAATTCCAGTGATGAACCCGTGACCCAGAACTGGCCTGTCAGGTCATCCGGTAGAGCGAATGATTGGTCGGTGAATATCTCACAACCACTCGACATTGCATCCCAGAGGTCATCGCGCCATATGACAATCTCGGTTTTCTGAAGTGCCTCTGCCAACTGTATGACACGTACTGCCGTAGCGTCGGCGTTTTCCGTGCGAGAGTGGAGCCATACGGCTCGGTCAATAACGGGTTGAAGGTGCTGCTCAATGATCCAGGCCAGTCCCTCGCGGGCCCGAACAGCAATGTCAGGCGTAATCGGCCCTTTGTATTCCTCTACCTGGATTTCGGGAACGCCATCCTGATCGTACGGTTTCACTCCTGCACCTCCACCGCGCCTGAGCGCTCAACTGGCCGCATCGGGCACCTCCGGCGGGAGAACCTCTTGGCTCAGGCGATGCGTCATAGATGCTCGCCATTTGGCCACCTTCTCGTGTGACCGGAGCTTTGCCAACTGGTCCGGCTGCCTCATTCGCCACGCCATCGCGCAGGATAGACCACAGAACCGCTGGCGCCGTTCCGCGTTTTTGGTCCGGGGCAAAAACTCCCGCCCGCACCCCTCGCAGAGTTTCGCTCGTATGGCCGCGTGGATCGCCCAGTTATTGCGTTTGTCGGTTGTGGTCATCTGACCGCCGCCTCCCCGGCCTCTCTGAGCAGCTTACGCAACTCGACCATGCGGACCTCCAGGTCCAGGTAGTACCGCCCGAACCGCTTGCAGACTACCAGGTTGCCCGCTGCCAGATGCCGCTCCACCGTCCGCAGGCACGCCTGTTGCAGGCGGTTGCCGGCGGCCAGCTCGCGGGCCAGGTCGCGCGGGCTCAGGGTTGGCACGGCGTGGCCTCCAGTGGCAGAACCGCCTGGAGTTCCAGACTGCCGCGGCTGCCCCATTGGTCGGCCATTGCACGCGCCAGGCCCCCCAGCGTCCGGCTGCGGTCCCGCCACCTGTCCGGCCCCGGAGCTGCGTAGTGAGTGCGTGGCTCTCGCCCATCGACTACTGCCGTTGGTCGGAGCCGCGGCAAGTTCTTCAGCCAGAGGCAGGTTGCCTTAACCTCGCCATCCCCGAACCACCACGGCTGCACCACCTGGTCGGGCGGGCGGATGCGACTGCTCATGATGCCCACGGGGTTTTCCAGAGCGATGCGTGGTATCGGGGCCAGCAACAGCTCTAGGACAAACTGAAGCGCCTGTTCTTGCTCGCGTCGTCGCCCTGGCCACCACCGGGCGCCCGACCGACAGAGATAGGTACAGGGCGGGTGACAGATCATCACGTCCCAGGACTCGCCGAGAAGGTCGCGCACGTCTCCCTGATAATGCGCGCCCGGCCGCTCAGTCGGTAGGAGGTCGCAGGACAGGGCGTCGTGGCCGCGTGCGATAAAGGCGTCTCGCACGATTCCCGAAAACTCACATGCGACCAAGACTCTCACTTGCGTTTCCTCGGCTTGGCAACTGGCTGCCTTGCTGCCGCCTCTTCCTCTGTCAGCCATCGCCAAACCCTCTGACACTGCGGGCAACGCAAGAGCGCCCACCTGTCGCCGTCTGGTCCTACTGGCCTCCGGTAGACTCCCTTGCCGCAGTCCGGGCACTCGGCGAGTGCTCGCATGAACCCCCAGGTTAGCCCGCCGACCGACTGCACGAAACCAGGCTCGTTCCTGTGGCGCTCGGTGAAGGCGATGCCCTCGTCGACAAAGGTGTCTATGCTCACATCCCGAGCCTCTTTGCCCAGTAGTCGACGTGCAGGTGAACGGGTCCGAGGTGAGCCTTGACCTTGGCGCCCGCCCGCCCCCAGTGAGTCAGGTAGATAGTGAGGCCCAGGCCCCAACACTCCAAGTCAAGCAAACACGAGAAGCCGATCTCTCGAGCCCCCCACTCAAGGATGCGCTCCCATTCGTGGCAGGTTCTCATCTGGTCTACTCCTTTCCCGCCGAGCGGGAACGTGGTAATACCAGCACTTCCAGGGGCAAGCCAATATGGTCTGCTGTAGGGTTGTCGGGCAGTTCGCGTATGGTGGCTACGATGAAGTGACAAGTACCACACAGAAGGTCGCCCCACGGATAGGGGTTCAACTTGTCGGCGGTCATCGGCTCTTCTATCAATGGTTGAAACTCGTTGCAGTTGGGGCACCATATCTGTCTCAACTCGCCTGCTCCTTTCCCGCCGGCGGGATGTCCCGGAGTCCACTCCCGCCACACTCGGGGCACTCGACGCGCAGACGGTAGGCCCGGCCGAAGTCGCGTGGTATGCACTGGATTACCCTGCCCCGGCCCAGGCAGCGCTCGCACAGACTGGCGCCCGTGCGCAGGCGAGGGAGTACGCCGTTCGCTAGGTCGGTCATGGTGAGCCTCCGTCCCCTATTGCCTCGGGCGGCTGCTTGGTAGCATAGCCCAGCGCAACCCACGCCATATTGACGGCGCTCTTAGGTCGCTTGCCCCCGAAGTCAAAGTCACTCAGAAGCAGCGTCTCTAGAGCCTGGTCCCGAGTCAAGGCCGGGTTGCCTTCCTTCAGCGCCGTGACGGTTCGCCGTAACCCCGTGTCTGTCCTATCTCTGCGAGTAGTTGACTTCGCTGGTTTCGGCGCTGGCCCACTCACGCTGTAGATGCCCTTGGTTAGTTTGACGAACTCAGGGCGGCGCATAACTACTGAGTAGATGGCGGAATCCGCGTGCTCGGGATTGCCGAAGACGCCGGCGGCCTTCATTAGTTTGGCGGCTCGTGCAACTACCAGCACATTGTTGTTCTTGGAAGCTATGAGCTTCAGAATGTCCCTGTGAGTCATGCCCGCTATCTCCTGCGGGTCAAGAGACTCGGTGTAATCCTGCTTTGCCACTCCTAGAAGAGCCTCGCGTTGCTCCGAGCGGACCAATGCCTGCACCACCGCCGTGAGGCTGACGCTGGCCGCAGCGCGCTCGTCGATGCTCTGGGCGTTGTACCACCGTTTGGCGGCGGCGACGATGCGGGATTCGAGGGAGGTGCGGTCAGTGGTCATGCAGGCACCTCCAGCGTCAACTGCTCGGCGGTCTCTGCCATTACGCCCGGCGCCAGCAGCGATGGCGTCTGCGCCTCTATGCGCTTGATAGCTAGCTTGCAGTAATCCTCGCTTAAGTCGATGCCCACGCCGTGCCGTCCCAACTCGCGGGCGACGACGAGAGTTGTCCCGCTGCCGACGAACGGATCGAGCACGGTCGCGGCCACAGTCTCCGTCAACCGGCATGAGCAGCCGGGAGTCCAGCCGAGGGTGCGGGCGCCGAAGTCGGCGTGCTTGAGCAATCCACCCTGGCCTGATCCGTTGCGGTGCATGGGGCTGCCCGGCACATCTAGCGCACTATCGCCTCTCTGGTAGCGGTCCGGTTTGCTGGCCCACTTCTCCGTCACGCGTCGCCAGGGTGTGCCACAACGGGCACAAGCTCCAGCTTCAGGCGTCGAGGCCAAAATACACCGGCGAGGGATTTCGGTAGGGTAGGCGGCGTAGTGGTTGGTGCCGTTGCCGTTAGACTTCTGAGGTTCCGGGCCAAGCAACCAGAAGTTTCTGAGGTTGCGGCCAAGTGGATTGCCCGCTATGATTCTGCCTATGTCCTGACGAAGCAGGCCGTCTGTCTTCGTCACGCCATCTCTTTCTGCCTTGCCACGGGACTGCATCGCAAAACCGGGCGGGTATGAGGTTTCTTCCCTCACCGCGTCCGCGTCCCAGTAGTACGTCGCTGACTTCGAGAGCATCCAAATGTGCTCCCAGGCAGACGTGGGCCTATCTTGGCAGCTCTCAGGCATAGCCGAGGTCTTCGCCCAGCAGATGCGCGAGCGGACCCACCACGGCGCAAACACGGCGGACATCCGGGCCCACACTCGCAGTTGCGACTCGACGGCCTCAACGCGCAGCCAATCCTGAGCCTGTCGCGCCTCAACCAGTTCGTCGGCCATCTGCATCAGCGCCGCGCCAGGCACTGCCGAGAATCCCTGGAAGGCTAGAGCAAGGCGCTCTGGCACAAGGAGTAAATCCTTAGCCTTGATAGACTGACCTGGTGGATTCGTGCGGCGGTTGACAAAGCCCTGGCGCTTCTCATAGTCAACTGAGTCGATCTCGCCGTTGCGTCCGAGTATGCTGCCGTTGCCCGTAGGACCGTGGCCACCGCCGCAGTAGGAGTCACCCACGTTGATGAAACAGCAGCCGTCCGAGCGCAAGACACGCCGGACCTCCTCGAAGACCTCGACGAGCCGGCTGATGTACTCGCCCACCGTAGGTTCTAGTCCGATCTCCAGGCCCTTGTCGGGATGCCCTTCGGGAAGATACGATCTCAGGCCGGCGTCAATAGGGGGGACTCGTCACGACTGCTTGAACGCTCTCTGTTTCGAGAGAACGGAGCACAGTCAGTGCGTCCCCCAGGTACAATTTGGCGTCGGGCGCCTCATAGTACGGCTGCATTGGCATCACCTCCCTTCTTGTGCTATAATGGCTGCACCACCGCTATAGGGGGCGTGTATGGACACCACGTATGCCTACCTTGCTGGCGCAATGGATGCCGATGGGTTCTTTACGATCAAGAAGAGCACCTACCAGCTGCGCGTGACACACGATGCCGTTAATCCGGTCTATTCCGAGCGCGTTGGGCTCAAGCAGGTTAGCCCCGAAGTTCCTGATCTGCTGATCCAGTGCTTTGGCGGTGGCCGGGCGAACCAGAAGGCCAGCAGCCCCAACGGGAAGCCTCTGTTCGGCTACAATGCCACCGACCAACGGGCAGTGGCTCTCTGTCGAGCAGTCTTGCCATATCTCCGGGTCAAGAGGGCGCAAGTGGAAGCACTCTTGGAATTGCGGTCCTGGCGTGACAATTCTGATGCCCACCGGTTTGCTTGGTGGTGGGAGCAAGAAAACTCCGATTGGCAGAACTTTCAAATGTTGACTAGGGAAGAAGTCGCCATCCGACTCCGGTATGCTGGTCCTGAGATGTGCGGTCAGGCTCTGCGAAATCGGACTCTTCTGGCACTCCCTAACACACACAACGGCCATGTCTATCAAGCACGGTTCCCCGAACCATTGGTTGACGCACTGTCGCACCTTTATGAGCACAGGCCCACTGGCGCCCGCAAGTATGTCTCTCCACCTCAGTTGATTGCGAAGTACGAGAACCTCTACCAAACTGTCCGCGAGATGAACCGCATTGGAATTGGCAAGCATCCAGTCAGCGAGCGGAGCGGCGTATTCGCCCCCATCGGCAGGCCCAATTAGAGGGCTCGTCACGCACGCCTGCACGCTCTCGCTCTCCAGCTCTCTGAGCACGTCGAGCGCCGAGCCGCAGAATAGGCGGACGTCCGGGGCCTGGTAGTATGGCTCCCTCACGACGGTCTCTCCTGATAGAACTCCGACTGGCATCGTCGGGTACTGCTGGATAGCCCCGCCCTGGCAGCCACCGTTACGGTACTCCCATGCTGGGTCAGCCACGATGGTCCGATACCGCATCGGTTAGCCTTTCGCCCGCCTGCCTGCTGCCAGGTAACGGGCTATCAGGGTATGGTCGCCAGGTCGCTTGGGTCGCTACTCCCTCGCCATCAAGTTCCAGCCTAACGGCGAGAGTCTGTCGGTCTGCGGCCCCGGCGGGCGGGGAGCTTCGTGAGGCTACGCCTGCCGGGTCGGCGTGCTAGCCGGTTGAGGATCAGGTCGATGCTCAGGCCATATAAAGCCCACATGGGGCCGGGTCGCGGTGGATCAGGGGCGGGCTGTTCATGGTCTACTCCTTTCGTTTAGTGGGTCGCGGAGCCAACCCCCGGCCTCGAACCGGGGCCCCCTCGCTTACAGGGCGAGCGCTCTACCAACTGAGCTAGGTTGGCTAGCTGCCTGGCCGCAGTCTGTCAACTGTCCGAGTCGGTGGGCACTCCCTTCGTTCAATTCAGGCTCTCCAGCCCGTTGCATTCGTCGTGGAAGCAGTCGGCCAGGCTATATTCGCTTGGCTCTCGCCTGCACGCCGGTTGCCGCCGGCTCAGTGCCCTCCTCTCTTTGCTTGGTCCAAGAAGATGTCGGCGGCGAACACGTAGCCGCTGATCCGCTCGCAGTCCTCCTGCGTGATCGTGCCGCCGGCCTCCAGGTGCGTCCGCAACGCCTGGTGCTTGGCTAGTGCGATCAGCGCGAACCGAGCAGCCTGGGCGGGCGAGACCGGCAGCAGGTGGGTGAACGGCGGATGGGGCGGAGCTGCTACCACGACAGCACCCTCCAGGCCTGCCAGAGCCAGGCACCGAAGCGCTCGCGGACGCGCTGGCGTAGGGATGGTGTGGTCACGCTGGCACCGCCTCGGGTGCGTTTGTCGGCAGCGGGGCCAAGCGGTCGCTCTTGTGCCCTAGTCTTGCGTGTCTCTTTCTCCAGCAGTTGACGAGCGAGTTCGCGACTGCTCAGGTTGCGTGGTGTGGTCACGACCGCGCCTCCTCCGCCTCGGCCTTGGCGAGCCACTCTTTAGCTTCGTCTCGCCACTCCTTGGCCTTGGCGAGTTGGCTCTCGTACCAGCGCACGGACTCCTCGGCTGCACGGTGCGCCGCACGTAAACTCTCCACGAAGTTCTGTGCTACCGTTGTCACCCGCTTGACTCCCTCGCCTGCGCTGCTTCCTCGGCGTCGCCACAGACGGCGGGGATGCTCTCCGTGTGGTCCATGTCCCAGGTCCCCCAGCGGCCCTTCGCTGTCCCGCTCCTGATCTCGCGCGCGTTCTGCTCGGCCTCGTGTTCGGCCAGGCCAGCCTCGGCCTCCTGGATCCACCGCTCGGTCTCTGCCAGGTACGCCTCTGCCCGCACAAGACCCTCGCGGTACCAGTCGACGCTCTGCTGGGCCGAGTCTCTGGACTTCCGCGCGCTCACCAGCGCCTGCTGGTCACTCGCTATCAACTCGGTGAGGTAGTCGCCTGTCTTGGTTGCCATCTGCTTGACTGCCTCCCTTACCTGCGCTATAATGGCCGCAGGCCTCGTTCTCTCTCTGTCTGTGAGCCGGCTGATTCTTCATCAATCAGTCGG
>JAZDLZ010000983.1:0-2708 GCA_043801535.1 Pseudomonadota bacterium | reverse complement strand
TTGGCAGCAAGAGGGTTGCCAACTTCGCTACTGGTGTCAAGCACTCGCAGCTTGCAAGCAGTGGCAATCGATATCGAGCCGGAGATGATTCGTCGCCTTACGACAAAGCAATCTCGTCGAATCGTCGCCGTGAGAGCATGTCGACGAAACACTCGATGGTACGAGCTCGCGATTCTGTTTCACGCCGAGCGGCCATTGCCTCGACCATTACGGCGGCAAAGCGTTCCTGGCGGCGCTCGAGCTCATCGACGACGTTCACCGGGCTCGACAGGTAAGCTGCTGCCAACCCACCGGTAGCCGTCAGTGCCTCGTAGGCCGCGCGCAAGCGGCGAAACCCGGCAGGGTCGGAATGAGGCGGGTGAAGCGCCAGCGCCGCGAAATAGGCTCGCTTGACAACCGCCATGTCCATGGTTGGCTCGATCTGCAACACTGCGAACGGGTGTTCTGCTGCCATGGGAACTATTTCTCCTCGCGGGCACCGAGCATTTCCGCTAACCATCGAGACGGGCTGACGCCTGACTCGACTCGAACAGGCTCAGTTGCTGCTGACTATCCTTTGGGCAAGCACTGTCCCCGGACGATCCGAGAGCCGGCGCAGGTGCGCGGGGAGTTGCCGGAATCAGAGCGTCGCTAGCACCGCTGCTCTCGCCAGCCATATCTGGTACCGCACGACTCCGGCTGCTCCTTCTTTTTGTCGTTGGGCTTGTCGTTGGGCTTGTCTGGTTCGTCGGGCTCGTCTCACTCGTTGTCGGGCTTGCCCCGCCAGTAGTCTTGCGTGCCCTACCCCTGCTCGCCTTCTTCTCCGCGCCCGCCGCGCCCGTTGCGCCCGTTGCGCTCGTTGCGCTCGTTGCGCTCCTCGTGGTCCTCGCACGCGCCGAACCTGCCCCGCTCTTCGCGCTCTTCGCGCTGCTCGCGCTACTCGTCTGGGTCTTCTCGCTCTTTCGGCGAGCCGGGGTCTTCGTTGCGGCTGGCTTCTTGGCGCGGGGTTTCTTGGCGTGTCGCCGACCGTCGATAGCCCTCGCCAGGACGATCATCTGTTCGGCATGCGGGGAATGCCCGCCAGAGTGCAAGGCAGCCGCGTCGACGAGGGCGCAGGCTACTTCACGACAAAAGGAAACCGGCGCCTCCTCTTTCCACAGGACATGGAGCGCGCGCGCCAACTCCTCGACGTTGCCAGCAAAGGTCTTGAAGAACCGCAACTTGACATCCAGGCAGATGTCCATGTGCGAAAATGCGCCAGCAATGCGCATTACCTTCATATAGGCCATAGCATTGGCCTGACCGGAAAGACAGCGCTCTGCCGCCGCCGCCACCTGGGCCGGCGTTTTTGCGTTCTGGAAGGCGACAGTGAGAAGCTCGGGACAGTAGGGCAACACCCGATCGCCTACTCGCTGCCACAGACGTTGGATCGCCGGTGCCGGCACCGAGGCCCTGGTCCGATCCTCCATCGCCACGCTGATCGCCTCGTCTGGCTCCAAGCCGAATTTGATCCCATCGACGAATCGTTCCATGAAGCCATCGTCGCATCCACGATCGATCGTGGCTCGAACCATTGACGTCAAACGGACGCGAAGAAACTCGCTAGCATCGTCCCACGTCCGAGCAACCATCTCTTCTATCAGGTCTGCAGGCAAACACGCGCCTGCCGAGAATGCGAGCTCGATTGCCTCGATGTCCCCGGCGTTGATCAGCCAGGTCTCGAGAGACTTGTCATCCCGAAGGACCGAGCGAACGAGCGGCGCAATCCACTCCGAGGCCGTATCGATCTCATCTTCCTCATCCCATTCAGCCTCGTCAACCGCCCTCCCCCTCTCGCCCGCATCCTGCCGAGTCTTGATCCCAAGAACAACGAGCGCCTTTGCCGCCAGCGCAGCGCACGGCTGCAGGCGTGCGAGGGAACGGATCATCGATAGCACTGCACCGCCCATCTCCTTGGTTGGTTGCCAGGACGTGACCGAATCGACGACAACCCGCCGATGCTCTGGGTAGCAAGCCGCGGCCTCGACGACGGCGGCGCAGGCTTCTGCCTCCTCTTCCGTTCGCGGACCACTCCCGGGAATCCGGGAAAGGACGAGCCGCAGCGCAAGCAGGGCATCGCCAGCGAGCTCGGGTGGAGCCTGTTCTCGCTCCACGCACTTGGCTAGCAGGCGCATGGACTCCAGAGGTCGCGCGGCCGCGCTCGTCACGCGTAGCAGCGCCTCGCGCACCGCCAGAGCTCCAGCCAGCACTCGGATCGCCCGGCGGATGGGCGGCACTACTTTCCCGGACCAGCTCTCGACGATCTCGACGAACCGAGGCCACGTCTCTCCACCGCAGGCGGCAAGCACGGCCTGCTCGACTGCCACAACCGATGCCGGAGGTGGCAGTATCGCTCGCAGGGAGGATGGCTGGCACTGTCCCCGGTCATAGCCGAGCCGAGCGCATTCCTGCGCCGTCAGTGAAGCCACCACCGTCTCGATATCGGCCACCACCGCATCTCCTTCTGGGTGTCCGCGAGCTGCAAGAAATGCCTGAAGTGCCTTGCCAAGCACTGGATTGCAGCGAAAAACCTCGACCGACACCTCCTGCCACCTGTGCTCGGCCCGAGCGAAATCGCGACTGCGGATGCTGCCCCACATGAGAGTCCAGATCGCGTCCAATCGTTCGGCATCGCTCGTAACGCCAGCATCGACGAGCCTGGGCTCACGCTCGACCTGGGCCGCCAAACG
>JAZDLZ010000535.1:0-4088 GCA_043801535.1 Pseudomonadota bacterium | reverse complement strand
TCGTGCGATACGTTGGCCAGAAACAATGACTGCAGCTTTCCTTCGTTCTCGTTTCCTCGTCTCGAGGTAGTGTGCGGCGAGGCCGCCTCCTTGCCGCAGGTGCAACCCGAGGGTGAAGCCGGTGTTGCGGGCTCGCCATCGCGGTGCTCGGTCGTCGTGGTCATTCGACGCTTTCCACTATTACTCGTATTGGTCGTTTGAGCCCAATGTGTTGCCAGGATTCGATCTTGGCCATGATGGCTGGGGTGACTTCGAGTCCGCGGGCAGCCAGGAGAACGTCATTGGTGGCGATCACGTCTTCGGCGAAGCGCATGCCAGGTCGCAGTGCACTGAGGGGGACTTCGCGTACCTCTTCGCGCGCTGGCATACCCATACACACTGCAAAGAAATTGAGAAGAACAGGATCATAGGCTCGCAGCTTCTTCATGGTTGAGAGAGCCGTTTCCTTGTCCATTCCGCGGGTTTCTAGACTGTCGTAGTCGAGCAGGATTTTCAGAATGCGCGAACCCAATGGGAGCGCCTCGCCGGCCACGTTGTCCGCGGGAATGCCACTGCCATCGAAGCCTTTTTGCTGGTATTCGAGAATCCTTCTCACTCCTTCCAGTCGCGGAATGTTGGCCACCACCTTCGAGGAAGTCGCCGGAATGCGCTCGGCGATTCGTGTCTCGGGCGGCGTCAGCGGCTTGCCCAGGTAGAGCCGTTGGGCAACGTCGGCCGGAAGCCCGACGGCGCCGAGCTGTGACAGCAGTGCTGCGAGCTCGATCTCCCATCGTTTCTTGAGCGCATCGTGGTACGGATTCGCTTGTCGGCGGCCAGTTCCCGGGCGTCTGCTTCCGTATCCGTAGCCATCGCTGGAATAGCCTGTCGCCGAGCTCATGTACGCTATCAGTTTGGCAGCCTGGTACTTGACCCGCGTCGATCGCCCATAGGCGGCCGGGCTGGCGAGAGACAGAATGTCGGTCAGCGACTTGACTGTGCCGAGCAGGGTTTTTTCGAGCAGCATCTTCTCGGCAGTCACGATCCGATACTGCTCGGCGCACGCTTCGAGGGCGGCCAAGAGCTGTTCCTTGCTGCACGGCTTGGTAAGGAACCGAAAAACATGGCCATTATTTATGGCCAGAATCGCCTTTGCGAGGTTGGCGGTGCCAGTCAGCACGACTCTCACGGTGTCGGCCCATGAAGCCTGGACCTGAGCCAAGAATGTGAGTCCGTCAGTCCCGGGCATGTTCAGGTCGGAGACGACGACTGCAAAAGGACCTTCATGAGAAAGTGTAGCGAATCCCTCGGTGGCATCGAATGCGGTTGCGACAGAATAGTGACCGGAGGCGAAACGGCTCAGCATCGCCGCGGTTTCGACCTCGTCGTCGACGAACAGCACTTTGGGTGGGCCGGCCGGTTCTTGCTGCTCTGGCGCGCTACCTTGGAGAGGGGGTGTCGACACGGATCATCCTGTGCATACCACCGATTGACATTCGAGTTGCGCGCTGCTCGAGCGATCCCGAATAGCAACCGCGAGTGTGGACGATTATACACGCAACGTGGCGCGAGCGGCATGCGCAAGAGGGCCAGGCCAGACCAAGCGCGGGGGTGGGGGATGGGAATCAATCAATGCTGGCTGGCGCCGGACTCGGACTCGGACTCGGACTTGTTCTTGCCAAGCATTCGTTCGACGTACAGATAGTCGACGGTGACTTTGATACAGGCGAGGAGCGGGGTCGATACCAGCACGGCAAAGAAGCCAAACGCGCTGGCAAGGAGGATTTGCCAGAGAAGAAGGAGGGCCGGCTGGATGCTGACTGCCCTCTTCATCACCAGTGGAGTGAGCAGGTGTCCCTCTAGCTCTTGAACGGTGACGTAGACCAGCAATGCATAGAGCGCGGTTGTTCCAGATTCGGCCAGACCAACGGCGATTCCTGGGATTGCTCCAACGATCGGACCGACGTAGGGAACGAACTCGGCGAAAAACATGATCAGGCCGAGCGCGTACCAGCTGTCGATCCCGGCGATTAGCAGACCGATCGAAGTGAGCGCTCCTACGAAGAACATCGACACCAGAGTCCCGAGCGTCCAGTGCTGAATAGTCGTGCCAAGGCGTCGCAGTAGCTCGCGGGCGGCGTCCTCACGTCCTCGAGGCACAAGTCGAATCACTGCTTTTACGTAGTCACGAGAGCTGTAGGCGAGAAACATGGTGACGAAGACGAGAAGAATCGCCACTCCGACAGCGGACAGGGTGCCGAACGCAAGAGGAACGATGCCGGCAGCAAGATCGGCGAGACCAGCTCTGACTCGGCTGCTCAGCGACGAGAGTAGCTCCTGGCTTTCAGGTAGTTGGGCGAGGGCAGGGTGGCCGACGAGGCGAGAATAGAAGTCTTCGAGTCGGTCTATCGCAGCTGGCACGCCCTGGGCAAGACGAGCGACCTGGGCTGCGAGGAGAGGCACTGACAAGTAGAAAACTCCGATCGCAGCCGATATGAGCGCCGCGATCACCAGCACGGCAGCGAAGGCGCGGGGAAGCCAGCGAGCGAGGAAGCCGACAGGGATAGAGAGAATGGCGGCGAATAGCACTGCCAGAAAGGCGAGGAAGAAGAGCCATCTCACTCGCCACGCTGCTTCGAAGAGCACCCACAGAGTGAGAAATCCGACCCCAACTGACAGGAGGTAGCCAAACGGCGGCCATTGTCTCCAGGGCCTCGCCTGTTCTCGATCGCTACCTCCCATGGTTGTTCTCTAGAGGTCGAAGGTCGTTTGTAAAGACTGGTCGTACGTATTCAGGGGTCGCGCGTGACGCGGGGCTGGGTCGGCGCGACGCACGAAGCACGCCCTCGCCGAAAAGCTGCCTGCCGCCTGATTGTCGAGGACACCTGGATCAGCGGGCTCGCAGATCGATGTCGTCGATCTGCCAGCTTCCGTCCTCGCGGACCAAGGATACCTTCCAGTGTGCCACGTTGTCGGTCCATTCGATCAGTGCGAGGTTATTGCCAATCAAGATGTGCTTGCCGGAATGCGCCTTGAGGCCCTCGACCAGGCTGACCAGGGTGCGGCGAAGACCTTCGCGTCTGGCTGAAGACAGAACCTGAAAGGCGGCGTCGAGACGTTGGGATTCGATAGCAGCAAGCAGCCGCTCAATGGCATCGGCAGGGGTACGGGCGAATGACGAGGAGACGAGAGGGATTGTCACTCGCCATCCATCCAGGTCGCGCGCCGCCGCGAATGATTTCTGGCCACTGTCCAGGGTGAAATGGGCCAGTGTCGTGGTGGGTGCGTGCTGCTGCTCGAGAGCGGCCTCGAGTTGGGCAATCTGGGCATGTCGTTCGGCAGCCGTTTCATTCCAAGCTGCGGCGAACTCCGAATAGGGTATTCGGGCTCGTACACTGGCTGCCAGGAGACCGTAGGCGGTCTTGGCGTCGTCTTGGCGGTTCACCTGGATCCATTCGTTGATCGCTGATTCTACAGGCGGGACAGGTCGGAATTGCGCCGCGCGACACGAGACGGCGCCTGCTACCAGTAGCAGGAAGACAAAGGCTCGGGGATTCATCCCACCGTATTTCTAACATCTCGTTTCTTCGCGCGCCGCGAAGAAATGATCGGCAACCCCGTTCTAGAACGGCGAGCTTGGTGTTCTAGGAGGGCGGGCCGTCGCATTTGTGAAGAATCGTGTCACAGAGCCAGCGATCGTCCTTGACAGGGTAGTCCAGCGTGTAGTGCAGCGCGCGTGATTCCTTGCGTCTGCGTGCCGACTCGATGATCAGGTGAGCCACTAGAGCGATGTTCCGCAGCTCGAGCAGATCGGCGGTGATTCTGAAATTCCAGTAGTACTCGCGAATTTCTTCGCGGATGAGCTCGATGCGTCGCTTGGCTCGCTCCAGGCGTTTGTCCGTCCGGACGATTCCGACGTAGCTCCACATCAAGCGGCGGATTTCGTCCCAGTTCTGCGAGACGACAATGGCGTCGTCGGAGTCGCTGGCCGCTCCGGATAGCCAGGGTTGGACAGTGGACGGTCGCAACGCAACGCAACTTGCAGCATGGTCGGCGGCGCGGCGGGCGAAGACGAGTGCCTCCAGCAACGAATTCGAGGCGAGGCGGCATGC
>JAZDLZ010000527.1:0-3097 GCA_043801535.1 Pseudomonadota bacterium | reverse complement strand
CGGAATTGAACAAGGAACTAGGAACAAGGGACAGGGGACCGAGAACGGCTAGCCCGTTGACCGATCGGTGCTCTAGGAAACAGGCTGTGTCGTCCACGCGTACTCGTCGACTATTTGGCGGTGCAATTCGACGTCCTCGGCAAAGCTGCGCCGCCAGCGAGGAGCTTCGATTCGCTGCAGCTTGGTCATGAAGCCCGCGTAGGCCCGTTCCAGGTAACGGGACGCACTCGGATTGCCCATGCCAGCCAATACGCGGTAGTGAGTGAAACAGATTTCCTCTTCCGAGTGCTCGATTGCGCCGACCCCTTCGAGCAGGGCGACTGCGTTCGTCGAGGGCTCCGCCGCACCGATTACATCTCCGCCGGTCAGTCGCGCCAGTGCGAGTCGCGAGCAGCCGAGAATCTGGTAGGCCACGAGCGAGAACTGCCGACCTAGCTCGATGGCCTGAGTAGCAGCTCGCTGTGCTCTTTCGGGATCACCTGCCTCCCCGCGCCGAACGAATGCCAAGGATAGTTGGCTGTGCGCATTCGCTTCGACATAGCGGGCGCCGATCTCGGCGGCGATTGAGAGCGACTCCTCGAACATGGCAAGGGCGCGATCGAGGCAGCCGAGCTCGAGCTCGCAGCGCCCGGCATAGACTAGCGAGTCGGCACGACTCCATTTCGAGCCAGTCTCGGCCAGGATCGTCAGCGCTGCCTGGAGCCACTTGCGCGCCTCTTCGTACTGGCCAACCTCGAGAAGCACGCTGCCGCATATCGACGCGCTATCACCCTCCCGCGGTCGATCGCCATAGCGGGAGCAAATGTCCACGGCGCGAATCCCGTGCTCGAAAGCCTCCGAGTACTCACCCCGGCACATTCTCACCGCTGCCATGTTGTTGCAGACGATTCGCTCGAGCCAGAGATCGCCAGAATTCCTGATGTGCTCCAGTGCCGGCAGATAGTTGGCCAGCGCTGCCTCGAACTTGTTGCACATGAGGTGAATTCGTCCCATGCCGATCAGAGCGCTGGTTTCTTCTGTTCGAGCGCCGATGCGACGGAAGATCTCCAGCGCCTCCCGGACCGCATCGAGCGCTCGGTCGAGCTCGGCCCGACGCTCGAATGCTTCCGCTCTGATCCTGAGCGCCTCGCCGCGCGTCCGTTCGTCGCCGCCTTCCTTGGCGGATTCTTCGGCCTTCAACGTGGCGGCAATAGCCGCCGAGTAGTCGCCAAGACGCAGCTGCCGCATCGCAGCCCGGTTGTGAACGTCGGCCAGTCGACGGAGGTCGTTCGTGCAGATGCGTTCCAGGGCTTGGAGATCGGCAAGCTGATTCGCGTGGTCTCCGAGGTAGTAGAGAGCCTGTTCTCTCCCACTGATCGCTTCGCGGGCGCGATCTGGCTCGTCAGTGCCGACGCCAAGCTCGAGGGCTTTGGTGAACGCGAGGACTGCCGCTCGAGCATCGAACGCTGCCAAACCGAGACGGCCGGCACGCAGGTAGAAGACAGCAGCCATCGTTTGCTCACCACCGAGCTCGAGATGCTCGGCGATTCCTGCCGGTGGCTCTGCCGATCCTTGCTCGTAGCGCTCGGCACCGAGCAAGCCGATCCGGCGGTGTGCCTCTCGCCGTGCCGCTCCAGCCAGGGCATCGTAGACCACCTCGCGCAACAGACCGTGACGGAAAGAATGGCGACTGCCACTCTCGGTTCCCTCAGAGCTCCGATGGATGAATCCCTGTTCCTCGAGTAGACGAAGAGCTCGGCCGACCCCGCTGCCCAGAAGCGCCTCGAGCACGCTCGGGCGAAAGGCAGAACCGATGACGGCAGCATACTGGAGCACGGCTTTGGCAGCTCGTGGCAGGCGGTCGACTCTTGCGGCGATCACGGCACGGGCACTCTCGGGCAGAGCGCTGCCTGAGCCAAGATCTCGGATGGCGCTCACCAACTCTTGGATGAAGAGTGGATTGCCGCCAGCCCGACCTGCAACTAGCTCGACCAACGACTCGTTGGCGTGCGCTTTCTGACCGAGCTGTTCGCGTATCAACGCATCGCGTTCCTGAGCCGGCAGCTCCTTCAACTCGATAATCGACGATGCGACATCCGCATCCACCCTCGGTTGGTTGGCGACTGCTGTCAGTCCTTCCATGGTTTGCCGGCCGGCAATGATTACAAGCTCTGAGTGATGCGCCGGCCGTTGCAAGTAGGCCTTGACCACTTCCACGCTCGCGCCATCAGCCCACTGGAAGTCCTCGAGGAAGACGATTCGGGTATGGGACGACCCGGTCACGTGCAGCAGGATCGTCAGTGCGGCAACCATGCGGTCGCGTAGCTCGGGATGGGGCCGGATACCACTTCCCCCTGTCCCCGAATCGAGAGGACCCTCGCCTTTCCCCTCGGCGAAGATCAACGCTTGCTGCAGCGCAGCCAGGGCTTCGTCACGTTCCTCGGCAGGGACCTCGCGTTCGTCCAGTATCTTGCCAAAACGCTCGAGAAGACGGCTGCGGGACGAAGCCGCTCGTCCGCTAACTTCCAGGACGACCCGGAATACTTGGCAAACCAGCGCGTACGGCGCGTGACTATCGCCGGGAGCAGCAGTTACTGCAACCAGCCAGGGAGCAGTGTCGGCTATCCTCGACAGGAGCTCGGCAACCAGGCGGGTCTTCCCGATCCCTGCCTCGCCGACAATGCTACAGGTGAGCCGTAGTCCAGTGCGTTGGACGTGGTAGTACGCTTGAAGCAAAGTCTCGATTTCGTCGCGTCTGCCATGAAACGATCCGTGGTGGCAGGTACTGAGCAGTCGGCGGCGCTCGTCGCGAACTTGCGGTCCGAGCAACTCCAGAACCCGGATCCGCCGGCCACGTTGGCGCAGCGGGGAGAGCTCGCGGAACGAGTAGTGAGCTGCCGCCAGCCTGCCCGGCTTGCCACCGAGTAGAATGCGATGAGCGGCTGCCATCGAGCACACTGCGCGCGCTTCCTCGATGGCGTTCCCGAGCATCAAGTAGTCGCCGCCGGCAGATCGGCGACGAGTGACGATGCCCTGGGCAATCCCAATCCTCACCACGAGCGGCGAATCGGTAGCACTATTGGCGCGTCCGACCTGGCGCACAGCCTCCACCGCGTCC
>JAZDLZ010000522.1:0-2528 GCA_043801535.1 Pseudomonadota bacterium | reverse complement strand
AGACGGGAAGCTGGCAGCAACCAGCGGGGACGATGGAACCGTGCGCACCTGGAACATTATCGACGGTCGTCCCTACTGGCGGGCTCCTCTCCTGCTTCGTTCGCCGCCCCGTCTGCTCACTCATCGGGGCTGGGCGCGGCTCGACGTCGACGAACCAGAAACCTCGGGAAAGAAGCCAGAAGAACAGGGCGCAGACTCGGAACGACGTGGTGAGGCAGCGCTCGGGATGGAAGCGCCCGAAGCGCTCAGTGCGACCGGACGTGACGCTGCCTGGCTCCGGGTTGTTGCCGACCGTGCCAGGATAGCTGTGCAGGCCGCCGGCGGCGACGTGTTGTGCGTGCTCACCTACTCCGATGAGATCCAACTCTGGAGCATGAGCGCCGACCGGATTCTTGCCAGCGTGCCGCTAGAAAGCACGACTGGCGAGGACTTGGCGTCAGCGGGGGGGACCGACGACGCCACGAGAATCGCGACCGCGGTGCCGCGGCTGGCCGCAACCAGACAGGGCTGCTTGGTGTTGGCCAATGGGCGAGCGTTTCTGCTGCAAGCCGAAGCAGCGGCCCCGATTCGGGAGCTGGCGAGCAAGGCGAGCGCAATTGCCTTCCAGGCGGACCACATACTCGTCGCCACCGACAAGGAGGTGCTCGTTTTCGACGAGAATGGCGGCGAAACGACCAATCAACCAGTCAGAGTTGCGGTCGCGCGAGGCGTTAGCGCCCTTGGCTTGGCCGGCGCTGGTCGTCTGCTGGCGGTTGGCTTCGACGCCGGTGACATCGAGCTCCTGCCAATCAGCCCGGCAACGGCGAAGCCAGCCTTCAGCTTCGAGGAGGCCATGCCATCGCCGGTCGAGCGAATGTGCGAAGGCCCACGCCAGACGCTGATAGTGGGCTATGCGAGTGGCGACCTCGGAATATGGCACCTGGACACGGGAAAACGGTTGCGCAGCTTCAAGCTGCACGGCCCGATCGTTCACTTGCTCGTCGACAACGAATCCCGCCGTCTGTACGCGGCGACCGAGGTGGGCGACTACCAGACGATCGATCTTTCCTCGTTGTTCGAGGATTACTGCGAGGTCCTGGCCGACGTCTGGAGAAGAGTCCCAGTAGTGTGGCAGGCAGGGGTACCGTCGCTCGCCTTGCCGCCAGCCCGCCATCGCTGCGCGGCGGCCAGAGTCCGCTGAGCTACCGATGCTCGGTGCCCTATGCCAAATTGGATCAGCGTATTTCTTCAATGATTCCAAGAAGATCCCGGTCGTCACCATCAACGAGCAGGGGGCAGGAATGGCGCGGCCCCAGGATTAATTTATCGTTCGCGACAGCAATTGCACCAGGCCGTGTGTCCCCGTTAACCGGCCAATAGGGGGGCGGGAGGCGGTTCGGAGCTTGGGATCCGGAGCCGGGGATTCCCTCGAGTAGCTCTCGTCCGACGGGATCTCGTTCGCTGTTCTGAATGGCGGACGATTGGCAGCCGCCTGGCGCTGCCACCGCGCGTCGATGAGCAAGAGAGACTTAATCGCCGTCGCAAAATAACTTGAACAGTCTCGCCGCCGATCCATCCCGGCTGGCTGCGTCGCTCCGTCTGGGCCGGATGGTTAATCTCGACTGATCGTTTGATCGGCGGCAGCCGGAGTGCCTGTCTGTAGCCTTACAGTTCGCCATCGTGCACTCAACGGAACTTCGAGCTCTAGATCCCCATTCGAATCGCATACACTCCCTGCCGTCCCATCCCCGTACTATGCCGGGTAGGCAACTTCACTCTTCGTAGAGGATAGAATGACAATGAGCAGCACCGACAGGTCGGCAGAGTATTGGCACCCCCCCATCAGTACAATCAGTGCGCCGGATCAGGCAGGCAGCACGTCCAGCAGCATGTCGCCAACGTCGCGGGAGGAACCGGTGATGTCAGTGTCGCCAGGGTGGCAACTGACGAACTGGGGGCGCTGCCGTGGCTGGTCACTGTTGTCGTTGGCCGTGGTGCTGGGCTGTGCTTCCGAGGAACCCACGCCTCGATCCGAGACGCCCGAGGTTGCGGTGGTGCAGCAGGCGCTCACCGGCGAGTGGTCTCCCGCGGCCGCCATGGCGACCGCGCGCGAGTACCACACGGCGACGCTGCTTTCTTCGGGGAAGGTCCTCGTTGCTGGCGGGCATTACTACCTCTCCTCAGCGGGCAGCTACTACCTGACCAGCGCAGAGCAGTACGACCCAAGCACCAACTCCTGGTCTTCCGCAGGCTCAATGGCGACCGCGCGCGAGTACCACACGGCGACGCTGCTTCCCTCGGGGAGGGTCCTCGTTGCTGGCGGGCGCTATTCCTCCTCCTCAGCGGGCAGCTACGTCTACCTGGCCAGCGCGGAGCTGTATGACCCGAGCACCAACTCCTGGTCTCCCGCAGGCTCGATGGGGGCCGAGCGCTTCTGGCACACGGCGACGCTGCTTTCTTCAGGGAAGGTCCTCGTTGCTGGCGGGTTCTACAAGTACTCGGACGGTACCATCAATCTGGCCAGCGCGGAGGGGTGTGATCGTTGCTCG
>JAZDLZ010000494.1:0-3353 GCA_043801535.1 Pseudomonadota bacterium | reverse complement strand
GAGGACGGATTCGCGCAGCCAGCGACCAGGAAACATCCCGCTGCCTGGCTCGCACTCGATCTCGCCGCTGGCAAACAAATGTTCGAAAAGAGCGTGCCCGAGCTCGTGACCGATCACTGACTCGCACACGGCCAGCGGGATTGTCTCCAACCGCGAGCGCTGCGCCAGAGCGAACTGATTCTGGCCGACCAAGAAGAAGGCGTTGTGCTTCATGAACAGTGACGTATCGCCAGCTTCGGCCAGGATCCGGATCTCCGGCTCGAAAAAGAGCTCGAGCGGCGGCCCGCTTCCAACGTAGTCCTCGACGGACATCCCGGCAACGTCGGGAAGCACGGCGAGGATCCGCTCGAATGCACGAAACGCCGACAGCATTGCCAGGGTCGGGTAGTCACGCGGAACGACAACGCCGTCGTCGTCGACGCGGTAGCGCAAGCCAAGCGCGGTTCCTCCCTTCAACCGGCCATCGCTCACCACCGAGCCCGAGGTGCCCTCGATCGAAAGCACCCCGCCGCGGCGCATGACCAGCACCGGACTCGCAAGCGAATCCAGGTCCAACGGTCTAGTGAGCTCCGCGACCTCGAACGCAAAATGCCCCGTCTCGGTATCCGGGTCGTAGCGGGTCATGACCACCAGTTGCGCGCGAAACGGCGGGCCTTCCGGGACAGGCGAATCGCCGCACCCGGATGCCGCCACTGCCCCCGTGACCACCAGCGCCACCGCTGTCACCGCCGTCACCGGCAGCGCCAATCTCGTCGCCGCTCCGCCGGTTCCACAGCCAGCGCACGTGTTCGCGTCCCTCCTCATGCGTACGTCACCATCTCCTCGCCGCGGTGAGCATTGGCTCCACCGATTTCACGACCCCCATCACACCCGCGGAGAGCTCCCACTTACCCGGCATGAATACGAGCCAGCCATGCACGTATGTACGCTCGAAAACTCCAAAATCGAGCGGGTTCAGAGAGTTGCGGCCGCTCAGTTGATCAGTGTCGACGGTCCCGATCGCCACTGGCAGGAGAACCCCTGTCACCTTCACGCCAAACCAGCGCAAAAAGAAGTGCTCATAGGTCAACCCGCCGCCCGCGAGCCAGATCGAGCTGGTCGAGCGCAGCTCGATCTCGTCGTAGTCGCGAGAATCGGAGATCCTGAGGAAGAAACCCAGGGATGTAAACGTTAGCGCGCGGCGTGACGAATAGTGAAGGGTCACGCTGCCGACCGCCGCTGCCATGTCGACGGCCATGCCCAAAGCACCAGGCAGAGCAAGGCGGCCAACGTAGACCGTTCCCACTGCTGAGACGCGCCGACTCGAATAGACCCTGTAGCGCGCCTTCAACACACCCGCCGGCATGTTGGCGCTCCCAAGCAGCATCACCCCGAGATTCGCCCCTACAGTGAGGTTTGGGGTAACTCCGTAGTCGAGCGTTCCCGTCGGCAACTCGAGCACGAACCCTCCGGCCGGAGTCAAGTGAGTGTCGAACACCCCGGGAAACCCTCCCGACGGCACCTCGACCGGCGCCTCCTGCTGGACGAAAGACGCCCCACGCTGGGCAAACGCCACCGCCGGCAGCAGCGTACTGGATAGGCAGAGTGCCGCCGCGATGGCAAGGGTACTACGCCCGCGCGATTCCACTCTCATTCCGTGCGTACTCCTGCTCTTCGTGCTTCGACCGTGGCCTTGGCCAAGTCAAGTTGACCTCGATGCTATTCCGTTCCGGCCAATGATCAAGGCATTTGGACACCTGATAACTTCACTCCGTCGGGTTTCGCACTGCCTGACGCGCCTGTGCCGCAGACGCTGCACGTGCCAATTCGAAGCGGTCGTGGTCGCCTCTCTGAACGCCACTCCGCCGGCGAGGCTGGATCATTGGACGATTGCTCCACGATTGCTCCGATCTGATTTGGCACTGGACGGGCTCGCCGTCGATTCATAGTGATGCGACTATCGTCCACCCTCTCGACGCCGCATGCTCCAGGAAAAACCCCAAATCCAAAAGGACGGTTCGAACATACTCCGCGTCCAACGTGATGATCCACGGGCGCCCGTCATGCTCACCGATTCGGGCTGAAACGGGACCGCTGCCTCCGTATTGCTCCTGTGCCAGCGACCGGAGTTGCCGCCCAACGGCAGCGCCTGTTGCAGGGGGGAGGCTCTCCTCTTCGGCTCTATCGAACAGCGTTCCCTGCTCCTCGTTGACGGCGTTCCAAATACCCATCGCCAACGTAAGGTTGAGCACATCGGGGGACAGCAAGAAGACTGCCTGCTGGATCCTCCCCTCGAGGCGCGGGACGCTCGCCACGTCCTCAGCAAGGGACTCCTCGAAGAAACAAGCCCACGCACCTTGAGATAATCTAGTGTCGATCATGCAACGCCGCATCAGTCGATGTTTAGAAAGTGGGTCGGTGACCAACTCAGCGCCCGCCGACGCCAGTCCCGCCGTATGGCGAGTGGCCGGCCGAGGCGAGCAGCTCGAGCTACCTGGTTTTCAAGGTGCTCCATTCGGCATGCAGCACGGCGCCGACGACGACGGTCAGGGAACCCTTCCAGTCCTCACCCAAGAAGTCGCAGCAGAGGGTCGATCCCTCGCGTCGCAGCCTCGTGGCGCCTTCGTGGCTGACGGTTGCCACAGGCGCCCCCGCGACTGAGAGTTCTGTCTGGATGGAGCGATCGAAGATGTTGAACGAGAACCGCAACCTGACTCCGCGGCCGTCGATCGCCTCGTAGCACCAATACCCGTCCTCCACCGAGCGCTCGATTGGTTCCGTTCCGAAGAACTCCAGCAACTCCAACTCGTCCGGCACGGACAGCTGCATCTCGGTTCCCATGGTCTACGGGCCTCCGAACGGAATGGCGGTCGTGAAGCGGTAGCCGCCACCCTCGAGTACCTGCCATGTGGATTCGAACTTCACGAAGCCGCCGGGGCCAGCGAAGAGCGACTCGCGGACCTGGAACGTGCCGTACTTGTTCGTGAACGTCCGCGCGATGTTCGATGGGTCTGCGACGACGCCCTCGAAGTGGGCTTGGAGCAAGGCCCGCCCCTCTGCCGTGTTGTAGACCCCGACCCGGGCCATCTGGCCGGCGTTTTGCGCCGTGCGAGCGATGTTGTGCGCGCGCCCACCAGCCTCGCCGAACAGATACTTGAACTTCGCCGGGTCAACGACACCCCCTGCAGCAGTCGCCCCCTCCCCCGCAGCACCCTCGGCCGCAGGTGCAACCGCGGTTGGCGCACGTCTCGGAACAACCGCCCGTCCGATCTGAAGGGCGGCAAGTCCTTCGGAGATACCGATGAGGAAATTGCCGATACTCTCGGTGACATGCAGCGCCACGTCACCAGTGGTGTCGGCAGTGGCTGCCGCAC
>JAZDLZ010000488.1:0-2716 GCA_043801535.1 Pseudomonadota bacterium | reverse complement strand
GGTGCTTGCACGCACGCGATTTCCGCGAAAACGGCCTGCTGGCGATCGACCCGCATCGCACCCGAAGCTACAGCAAACCGCAGATGCGTCGCTACCGCGACGACCAGAAGACCAAGCCGTTCAAAGTGGCCCCACCTTCTTTGCTCTCGATGCCAGCACTCATCAGCCGGTCGGTCTTACCATCGCCACGCCGTCGCACTTTCCCAAAGAATCCCGACCTGATCTGCCGATTCCGGTATTGCCATACCTTGCGATTCGATGTATAAAGCCGTCATGAGAACGAAACGCACCAACCCCGATTTCCTCAACGGCGTGCCGGAACTGCTGATCCTCAGCCTGCTTTCCCGCCGCTCGATGTACGGCTACGAACTGGTTAAGGCCATTCGCCAAGCCACCAACGGAACCCTGGAATTCGGCGAGGGTTGCGTCTATCCGGTTCTTCACCATTTGGAGGCCGATGGAATGCTCGCCAGCAAACGGGAGACAGTGGCGGGCAGGAGCCGGGTCATCTACCGAGTCACGACAAAAGGCTCGACGAAGCTCGCCAGTGCCGTGACCACTTGGCAGCAGATCGTTCAGGCCGTCAACCATGCTCTCGACGGAGGCGAACATGGGCAACCAGCCTTGGCTCAGTAGGGTGCGTGAGCGGCTTGCGAAGCACGTCCTGCCACCGAGCTACGTTCAGCGATTCGTTGAGGAACTGACCGATCATCTTGAGGATCTCAAGGAGGAGAACGTGGAAGCAGATGCGATTTCCCGGCTGGGCGAACCGGAACAAGTGGCCAACGCCGCCGTCGCGGCCTATCGGCGGCGCAGTTTTCTCGGCCGACATCCGGTGGCGGCCTTCTTGGTTTTTGCCGTCTCGCCGGTCATACCGCAGTACGTCCTGGGGGGTGTGCTGTGGTTGGTGCTGGCCATATTCACGGGGAATTACCAGTACGAGGAGCACGATCTTGCCCTAAGCCTTACCGTCATCGTTTGCTCGACTTTCGTCGGCATCTTGTACGGCGAGCTTGCCATGCGGCTGGGCATCGGCAGGAAGTGGATGCTCACTTCTTTTGCCGTAATGGGCGTCATGGCAATGTTTTGGGAACATGGCCTGAACCATGGTACCGGCCTGCACACCGTGAGGGTACTGGTGCAATTCGCCACGCCACTTGCCGTGGGTGGGTGGTTCGCCAAGCGGAAGTACAACCACGGTTATCCGGCAACGACTTTCTTCATCTTCGCCATATCGCCTGTCATATCACTCATGCTTCTGTGGCTCATCCTTAGCTGGCTCATTCTAGCGACAATGTACGTCATCCCAACGGCCTTGGCGAGCCTCCTCTACTGCCATCTTACGAAGGGGTTCGGCTCGGGCAGAAAGTGGATGTTCGTCTCGTGTACGGTGCTCGCCACCTTCGCAGCGATGGGGAGTTTTCGTTTGACGATACACGGTTCGGAAAACAGCGCCGGCTTGCCGATTGGCCTGACGACGTGCATCATTCTGGCGCAATTCCTGATTCCTCTCGCCATCGGCTGGTGGTTCATGCGGCATAAGCATGACCAGGGCGAACTGCAACCGGCGTCGTAGCGCGGCGGCAAGCGTGGCGAATCCATCGTACCTTGGTGATCGGTTCCGCCGAAGAGTCAAACCAACAAGCCCGGAAAAATCGCTGCCGTTGGGGCGCAGTTGCACTGCTGCCCCCAGCCGAGGTGCGGCAGTACAACTGCCGCACCAACTGGAAGTCTATCGACCACCCCCCAACTCCAACCTGGCGTCCCCCTGCCGCGCCGTTCACGTTGCCGGGCCGCCGGCCGGGCCGAAACAGAGGACCGTTCCGTCCAGGAGCGTCACGACGACCTGGCCGTTGCGGTCGACCAGCAGCCCGCCGGGGAGCGGCTCCGAGGGAAGCTCGTGCCGCCAGAACCAGATGGGAGTGCCGTCGCCGGCCATAAACGCCGCGAGGAACCATTGCGGCTGCGCGCGGACCTGGTTCTGGAACTGCACGACCGCCACGACCGACTCGGGACAGACGGCCAGCGAAAGCCCCTCGAACTTCTCCGGCTCGTTTAAGTCCGACTGCCAGCGGACCGCGCCGTCGGCCTCGAACGCCTCGGTGAGCGTCCGGAGCCAATTCTGCCGGCCTTGAGCCGGCTCTGGAAATCCCTTCTGGATCCGTTCGGCCACCTTTTGGGCGTCGCAACAGGTGATCTTGCTGCGGCGGAAGTTCACCAGCGCGAACGTCTCGTCGCTCCAGGCCGGCGGAATGCCGCCGAACACCAGGTTGAACGCACCATGATCGGTCGCCGCGACGAAGCTGTCCTTGTTGGCCACGTTCTGCGGAGAGGAGTAAAGAGTCCGCCCGCCGAAAATCGCACAGCTCTCGCCGAACACGCCCACGAACTTCCCGTGGTTGGCCTTGGGCTGTCCTTGGGGGAAAGGGGCCGCCAGACATTTTCCGGTGGCCAGCTCAAACCGCGCGGGCGAGACCTGGTTCCCGCCGGCCAGCAGGAGCTGGTCGCCTTGGATCGTCAGGTTGCCTTGGGCGCTAACGCCCTTGCGAAGCTCGGGGCTAAGATGCCCGCACGTGTTGTTCTGCCAGCGGATCCGGCCGGTCCTCGCGTCCAGGGCGTAGACGTAGGTGCCGTCGTAGTCGATGATGCCGGCGGCGAAATAGGCCACGCCATCGTCGACGAGCACGCCGCTGTTGACCGGCCAGGTCGACGCGAG
>JAZDLZ010000447.1:0-2958 GCA_043801535.1 Pseudomonadota bacterium | reverse complement strand
TCCCGTCGAGGTACGCACAGCCTCTATCGTCCCAACTGACGTCATAGTTTCCACTGCGCTCGATGCTCCTGCCGAGAGGACCGGTTGCGGTGCCGGCGGTCGAGATGCTGAGCTCGAAGGTACCGCCGCCAGGATTCCGGTAGCTGGCCGTCGCTTCGATGTCAATGGTGGCGTTGTTCACCGCGAGGTCGGTGGCGACCGCGCTCATCTTGATCACTCCGCCCTCCACTTTGAAGGTGATCGCAAGCGTGCCGTTCAGCTCTGCGATCCCATATGGCCCAGTGCAGTTTTCGAATACGTAGGTAACCACCGTACCGTCGGCTGTTGCAGTAACGCAGCCTTCCGGCGAGTAGAGCTCGGCGGCGACGCTTGCTGCCGTGGTGGCGCAGAACTCGGATACCGGATCGCTCGCGCTCGCGCTGGCGCTCGCCCTCTTGGAGGCGCCGGTCGGTAGATGATACGAAGCAGCCATGAAGAGCGCAGCCTCTCCGTACACTGCCGCCGTCGAGTCGTACGCCTGTTCGGCGGTGGCGTTGTCGTCGTCTCGCGCTCCACAGCCCCCCAGAGCGACCGATAGAGCCATAATTGAATGGGCGATCTTTTTCATTTCACTTCTCCTCGGAAAACACCATGAGCTTGTTCTTTCTTGCCTGCCTTGCCTGCTTTGCCTACCTTGCGTAGCGCCGCAATGACACGCTACCGACGAGACCAATACCCATGAACACGGTCAAGACACTGGATCCGCCGTAGCTTGCCAAGGGGAGGGTGACACCGACGACCGGCGCGAGCCCGATCACCATGCCGATGTTCACCACGACTTGCCAGAACAGCATCGCTCCCACGCCAAGACACAGTGCGGCTCCGAATCGATCGCGTGCTTGCGAGGCGATGTTGATGATCCACAAGACGAGAACAAAGTAGAGCGCAAGCATTACCACCGAGCCCAGAAATCCCCACTCCTCGGCCCAAACACTGAACGGGAAGTCAGTCCATTGCTCGGGCAGGAAGTTCAGTTGATTCTGCGTGCCGTGAAGGAATCCCTTGCCAGCCCAACGGCCAGAGCCAACTGCGAGGATCGACTGCCGGGACTGCCAGCCAGCCCCGGAAGGATCCGCGGACGGATCGACAAAAGTCAGAATGCGTCGCTTCTGGTAATCTCGAAGGACATAGGCCCAGATCGGTGGCGCGGCAAGCGCAACCGCTCCCACTGTTGCAGCTATTGGCCATAGTCTGTTCGCGGACAGGGCCGCGACCGAAAGGCACACCAGGGCAACCAGCGTGGCAGTGCCAAGGTCGGGCTGCCAGGCGATCAGCACGATGGTGCTAATGAAAGCCGCAATCGGGGCGGCAACTCCCATCCACCAATTCGCGCTTGCACCGCGATCGTGAACGAAACGGGCAAGCGCAATGATAACAGCCAGCTTGATGAACTCGCTCGGCTGGCCTCGCATCGAGCCGAACCCGAGCCATCGGCGTGACCCCTTCACTGCAATGCCAAAAAAATGCACCGCGATCACGGCGAGCATCCCGACGACTAGCAGCACCCAGGCCACACGCAGCCATAGCCGATAGTCGAGCACCGCGAGAACGCAGCAGGCAACGCCGCTGACGATGAGCCACAGTACCTGCTGGGAGAGGAGGCCTCGCTTGGGCGCGTGGCTGGTGGCACTGTAGAGATTGACCAGCCCAAGGCCGACGATCGTCAGCGTCACCAATAGCAGCGTCCAGTCGAGTCTGCGGCGGACCTGCCTCCACGCGGTTCCTCCAGTCACGGCAGCTCCCTTTCTTCGCTGTGCGTGGGCGGGGACACGCTCTGGGTGCCAGTCACCGGCAGCTCCCTTTCTTCGCTGTGCGTGGGCGGGGACACGCTCTGGGTGCCAGTCACGGCAGCTCCCTTTCTTCGCTGTGCGCCATGCCACCATCTGCTGCCGCGCCTGCTGCCGCGTCGCTGCGTGGCAGGGAGTGAGAGGTGCCGTTGGTTGTGCTGGCGGCGGCAGCGCCCACTCCGCCGCCCATAGAGTAGCTGCGCACGACTTGCATGGCGATGGGTGCCGCTACAGCGCCTCCCTTGCCGCCATGCTCGACCAAGGCGGCGACGGCGATGTCGGGTGATTCGGAGGGCGCATAGCAGACAAACCAAGCGTGGTCGCGATAGTCGTGCCACACGCTGTCTCCGCGTCGCTGCAGCCGCCGAACTTGCGCTGTTCCCGTCTTGCCGCTAACCGTCACGTCGTCGGGCCGAACGTGGAAGGCAGTTCCTCGCGGATCGTTGACCACCCCCCACAGCCCCTTGCCGATCAGCTCGAGCGTCTTGGCGGAAAGCGGGAGCTTCCGTCGCAGCTTTGGCTCGTACTTCATGATTGTTTCGCCGGTTGCGGTCTCGATACGATCAACGACCTGAGGAACCCACAAATCGCCGCCGTTGGCAATGGCGGCATAGGCAAGAGCCAACTGCAACACAGTGACCTCGGTGTCGCCTTGGCCGATTGCGGTATTGAGGGTGTAGCCGATGCGAAAGCCGCCTCGCTTTTCGTACCATGCCTTTACCGGAACGTTGCCGGGCACATCGCCGTTCAGTCCCAGCCCGGTAGGTGCGCCGAATCCGAAGTCGCGGGCAACCTTGGCGAGTCTGTCGATACCGGCGATCTCGGCGAGATGCCAGAAGTATACGTTGCACGATTGGGTCATGGCCTCGTACAGCGAAACCGATCCATGAGGCTTGGGACACCTGAAAGTCCGCCTCCCCAGCTCGTGATAGCCACGGCAGAACACGCGATCGGTTGGTGATACCAGCCCTTCCTCGACTGCGGCAGCGGCGGCCACGAACTTGTAGGTCGATCCAGGAAAGTAGTGCTGGCGCAGCGTACGATCGATGAACGGCAGGTGAGGATCGGCGTGCATCTCCGCCTCTTCCTCGCGACTGAGGCGGCCGGTCATGACATTCGGATCGAATGACGG
>JAZDLZ010000379.1:0-10642 GCA_043801535.1 Pseudomonadota bacterium | reverse complement strand
GTTACCGGTGCCTGGCACTTCGGTTACCTTGCCGACCTTGCCACGCGACAGGGCGATCTTCGGGTCGGCAGCGACCTTGGTGTAGAAGTCCTCGTTGCGACCCGGGCTGCGCACGTCGATGTAGAACATGTCGACCTGCGCCTCGGGATTCTGCTCGCGCACGTAGGTCGCCTGCTTCAGCGACGCGAGACAACACACGGCCGAGCAGTACGGCAGGTGATTCTCGTCGCGCGAGCCCGCGCACTGCACGAAGGCCACTCGGCCTGGCACCTTGCCGTCCGACGGCCTGGTGATCTTGCCGGCGGTCGGTCCATTGGGGGCGGCCAGCCGCTCCATCATCACGTTGGTGATGACGTTCTTGTACTGGCCGAATCCGAACCCTTCCAGTCGGCTCGCGTCGTAGGGCTCCCAGCCCGTGGCATAGACGACCGCGGCAACGTGGAGCTGCATCGTCTTCGGTGCCATCGAAAGCTCGATCGCCCCGGCCTTGCAGGCAGAGACGCACTTGTCACACCCCGACGGACAGAGCGTGCGCTCCATGGCGAATCGCATCGGATAGGCCAACGAATGCGGCAGGTAGACGGCCTTGGTATTGTCGAGCCCGTAGTTGAAGGCGTTGGGCCGCGCGACGGGACAGACGGCGATGCAGTCGCCGCAGGCCGTGCAGTGCTCGTTCACGTACCTGGGCGCGAGCTTGATCGTCGCCGTCAGATCGCCCGGCTTGCCGTCGACCTTCTCGACTTCCGCCTGGGTGAATACGTGGATCCTCTTGTTCCCCTTGATGCGCTTGAGGTTGATCTCAAGGCCGCAATACGGGGGGCACAGCTTGGGGAAATACTTGCTCATCTGAGCGACTCGTCCGCCCAAGTGCGTGCTCTTCTCGACCAGGCACACTTCGTGCCCAGCCTCGGCAGCCTCGAGGGCGGCGGTGAGCCCGGCAATCCCGCCTCCTACCACGAGGATGGATCCGGTGACCGGACCTGCGGTCTCTGTCGTCATCCTTTACTCCTTATGATTCTCGGTTGATGCGGACTTGCTCTGCTTGCAGGCTTCGAGCACCTCGGCCTTCGGCTTCATCGTCGGGTCGCCGAACAGGCAGAACTGCAGCCATCTGAAGCTGAAGGCGAGCAGCGCCTCCTCGTCGGTGCGCAGGCGTTCCACCACGTCACCCTCGACCTCGAAGCGATCGAGGAAGCTCGACCCGAAAACGAATCGACGCATGCGGTCGAGGTCGTAGCACGCCATGAAATACATTTCCATCTTCTGCGGCTCGAGAGCCTCCCCGCGCAGCAGGCGTGGATGGAGCGTGACCTCCTTGAAGAGATCGCCCATCCGATCGTAGTCGGCGACCTTCTGGTCGTCGAGCCACTGGGCAATCGACCACTCTCGATTCTCGTCGCCCCCGCGGCAGTGATCCTCGTCGAGAACGAAGTAGAACTCCTCACCGTACTGGTTACTGCTGGTCTTCGAAGAAGCCAGCCCGACCGGGTACATGCGACATGCCCACGGCCGGTCCTCGTAGACGGTACATCCTTCCTCGGAAACAAAGGGGCAGCTCTTGTTCGCGTCCTCTGTCATCTTCAGGAGGACGACTGGCAGCTTCTGATCCTTGTTGAACGGCTGGATGGTGTGGTGGAGCAGGAGCTCGTGGGAGCTCAATCCCAGCCGCTTGCGCAGTCGCAGCGCATCGTAGGGCGTGAGAACTATGTTCACGTCGCGGCAACAGGTATTGAAGCAAGAAATGCTCTTGTGGCAATCGAACTTGAAGCGCGCGTCCCGAGTCAGTCGCGGGAAGTTGTTGATGATGTCGTCCTTGAGAGCCTGGTCCTCTCGCTTGCCACCGCCAGCCGGAGCCGCACTGGCTCCAGCACACTGGGCGGGTCTACAGGACGGCGTACTGCTGCAAGGTAGCGCCCCGCCGGCTGCTCCTTTACTTTCCTCGCCAGCAGCAGCGCCAGCAGCGTCGTCGGCAGCAGCGGCAGCGGCGGCTATCGCCCGCTCATCGCTTTCTTTCGTGGGAATTGGCACCGTGCTCGTCCGTTTCCGCCAGGATTTCCCGCTTTAGCGCGTCCACCGACCATACCGGCAAGGGTCCCGTCTCCCCAGTGCTGGGGTCGAGCCGCTGCCGATACGAGGCGTGCACTGCGTATTTCTCCGCCATCCAGTTCCAGCCGCGCACGAAGTACGGGCAGTCATCGTTGAAGCAGACGTAGAAAAAGGGGGACTCCCAGCTTGTTCCGGTGGGCGGAACCCACCTGTTCATCTCGACTCCGCAGTGCTCACACTTGGGACGCATCGACTTGGACCATTGCGGGTATTGCACCGCGCGAACTGAGGGAGGAAAGAAAATCTCCAGACGCCCCCCCCGAGGAGAGGCGCCTGGAGAATCACAGCGAGAACAACAGCGACCTGACTATTCGACCAGGTTGATAACCGGCCGTTTGATCATGGTCCAGGCGTCGGTCTTCGGATCCCACTTGCAGTTCGCGAAGCACCGCCAGTTGCTCTGGTCCATCTTCGGGCAGTCGGCCCGGAAGTAGTAGCCCGGCCACCTGGTCTCCTCGCGGAACATGACGGTCCGCACGTGAGACTCGGCCTGCCAGGTACGATGCACGTGCTCCCAGCACCGCATGAGCTCGTGGACGTCCTTGGCTCCCAGCTTGGCGCAGTCTTCCTTGAGCAGACCGAGCAGCTCGAGGCCACGGTTGAGCAGGTACTTGTTGGTGGTGAAGCTGGTGGACACGCCGCCGGCGTACTCGTCCATGATCTTCTGCAGGCGGAACATTGCCATCTTCGGCTTCAGGTAGTTCGGATTCACCTCTGGATCGGTGGATCCACCCTTGAACTGCTCGTACCTGTCGAGCGGAGCAAGGATCTCCTTCTTCAGCGTCTCGATAACGCCCATGTCGATGTTCGGGGCAGCCGGATTCTCGACGATGTAGCGGACTGCCGACTTGGCAGAGATCCGTCCCTCGGCGTGGGAGCCAGAAGAGAACTTGTGGCTCGAAGCGCCCGAGGCGTCGCCAGCGCAGAACAGACCCTTGACGGTCGACATATTCGCATAGCCCCAGAAATATTCTTTCGGAGCGATGTCTTCGGGTCCCGAAACCCAGGCGCCCGATGCGCCAGAGTGCGAACCGATGAAGTACGGCTCACAAGCAGCGATTTCCGACGGCTTCTCTTCGGGGCTGACGTTGTTGGCCGCCCAGAGCAGCGCCTGGGAGATCGTCATGTCGAGGAAGTCTTCCCAAGCTTCGCTCTCGAGCTCCTTGAGCTTCTTCTTGGCAGCCTTCTCGTCGCCAGCAGCCTTGACGATGTTCTGGATCGCCTGCTCGGTTCTCATGAAGAGGGGGCCTTTGCCCTCCATCACATCGAGCATACCGAGGTAGTTACGGAGGTTGGCCGGGATCGGCTTGACCTTGCCGTAGGGAACCCAGTTCTCGAGCTCTGGCTTGCGGGTTTCCATGTAGTTCTCGCCGAGGGCATTGGTTGCCACCGACTTGAAGAGGAGGAACCACGCACCGACCGGGCCGTATGCATCCTTGAAGCGGACCGGGATGAACCGCACTTCCTGGCAGGTCATCTCGGCGCCAGCCTTGAGGGTGAAGTAGGCGCTGGAGCCGGAGTTGAACGGTGGATACCAGGAGCGGCCGAGGCCCTCACCGGTTGAACGCGGCTTGAAGACGTGAACCGCACCGCCCATGGCCACGAGGACTGCCTTGGCCTTGAACAGGTAGAACTTCTCTTCGCGAATGCTGAAGCCGACGGCGCCAGCAACGCGATCGCCGTCCATGATCGGGCCGACGATGAAGACGCGCTCGTAGATGTTCTCGGTTCCGAGATGGTTCTTGGCAGCCTCGGCGACGATGCACTTGTAGGACTCGCCGTTGATCATGAGCTGCCAGCGTCCCTCGTGGACGTAGCCACCCTTCTCGTCCTTCCAGATCGGCAGACCCCACTTCTCGAAGAGATGCACGGTGGAGTCGACGTGTCGGGCGATGTTGGCGACCAAGTCGTCGCGGGCAATGCCCATCAGGTCGTTCTTGACGTAGCGGACGTAGTCCTCGAGGGTGTTAGCGCCGTCTTTGAGGCCCACGTACTGATTGATGGCCGACAGACCCATTGCCACGGCGCCAGAGCGCTCCATGCAGGCCTTGTCGACGAGGGTCACTTTGAGACCATTCTTCTTTGCCCAGTGGGCTGCCTCGACGGCGGCGCCACAGGCGGCCATTCCGCCTCCGAGAATCAGGAGGTCGGTGTTCACTTCTACAGTCTGATAATTAGCCATGACTCCCTCCTCCTTTTCCTAGCGCTTGAGAGTTGCCACTGCAGGCATACCAAGCGAGGCAGGCTCGGTGAACAGGTTGGGGCTCTTGAGGTCGCTGTCGCTAGCGTAGCCACCATCGGGCACCGCCGAGCCTTCAGGAGTGGTTCGGATGGGGAACTTGAATCGCTTCACCGTTCCGTTGCGGAATTTGACGGTCCACATGATCGAATCAGTCGACCGCATGGGCGTTACAGTGGCACCCATCGGTACGAAATCGGCATAACCGCGCATGTCGACTGCTTGCTGCGGGCAAATCTTCACGCAGTTGTAGCACTCCCAGCAGTAGCTGGCTTCACGGTTGTATGCCTTGCTGATCGTCTTGTCCAGGACCATCAGGTCGTTTGGACAAATGTGCTGGCAAGCCGTTTTGTCCAACGCCTTGCAGCCGTCGCACTTTTCCGGGTTCACATAGCTAGGCATCCTGCTCCCTCCTTGGGCGCATCCAGGCGTCGCCGCGGCACCTACATCGCCGGGCCGCGCTCTCTACAGGTACTGTCACCAAAAAAAAAAAAATGAGCTTGTGCTGTCTTGCCGCCGCCGTTCCTGGCGCGTTTGCTGCCCGCGTTTTACTGCTGAGAGGTGCGAACAGGAACGCCTCGGATCCGGCTTGAGGCGGGCGCTATTTACCCATCCAGAAGCGCAGGTGTCAAGTAGGAAGATCGGAATCGGGCCCGGGAGCGGATTACCTCTTGCGTGATCTTTCGGTTGGCGGTATTCCATGGCGCAAATCCTGGCGTGAAACCATGCATTTATTCCTGCCAATAGCGGGCGGCAGCATTAGCGTCCTTATTCCTTTTGGACTTGGCGGCTTGGTCGGCCTCTTGTCCGGCATGTTCGGTGTCGGCGGCGGCTTTCTCATGACGCCATTGCTAATCATGGCGGGCATTCCGCCCACCGTTGCGGCGGCCTCGGATTCTTGTCAGATCGCCGCTGCCTCGGCGTCGGGGACGTTCGCCCACGCGCGCATGGGAAACGTCGACTACAAGCTCGGCGTCCTCATGCTATTCGGCGGCATTGCGGGCGGCGCGGTTGGCGTGCAGGTAGTGAAGCTACTACGCCAGATGGGCAACGCCGATTTCGCCATCATGCTCACCTATGTAGTGGTGTTGGGGTTGATTGGCTCGTACATGTTCGCCGAGAGCTACCGGGCGCTACGCGGCCGGCGAGCCAAGGACGGCGCCAGCGCAGGCAAGCCCTCTGGCTACGGCCGGTTGCTCGCTCGCCTTCCTTTCCAGATGGAGTTCGCCAAGTCTGGCATCCGCCACTCGGTCTTCGTGCCATTCGTGCTCTGCATGCTGGTTGGCGTATTGGCGGCGGTGATGGGCGTTGGCGGCGGATTCATCATGATTCCGGCAATGGTCTACTTGCTGCGAATGCCAATGCACGTTGCGGTCGGTACCGATCTCTTTCAAATCCTGTTCACCTGTAGCGGCGTCACGCTGATGCAGGCCTACTCCAACCATACGGTCGATTTCGTACTGGCGATCCTCCTGGCATTGGGTTCGACACTGGGTGCCCAGCTCGGCGCCCGCATTGCACGCAAGCTGCGCGGCGAACAGCTCCGGATCATTCTTTCGGTGATTGTCATCCTGGTAACCTTCAAAATGTTCTACGGATTGGTGGCAACTCCCGACAACCTCCTCTCCTTTGCCAAAGGACACTAATGCAAAAGGACACTAATCCTATGCAGAAGGCCACCAACCTACCTTTGTCAATAGACGGCTGCGACGCCGTGCCCGAGGCCGTCCGCACCCACCCCCAGCGCAACGCCGTGCCCGAGGCCGTCCGCACCCACCCCCAGCGCGACGCCGTTGCCCAGGCGGGCAGCGCGGCGGGGGCTGTATGCGACCGCGAGCGAGTTTCGCAGGCGCCAATCGCAGGACCCGGCCGTTTCGGACCTCACCGGCGCTCCATGGAGCTCTCGGCGTACCGAGCTTCCGGCGCCGAGGACTGTTTGAGCGAGCGGTCGCATACACCACCGCCGAAAAGCTGCCCGCCGCCGCCGATGTCGTCGCCAGATTTGGAAACGATCGACTGCCGGCTCAGCGCCGCTCCCTGTGACGGAGTGTGGCGCAGTCTCGTCCTGGCCTCGTTCGCCTTGGTGCTCTTTGCGCTTCCCGCAGTCGCCCAGGCAGTAGAAGCCCACCCGAATCCCGTCTTGATCGATGCCTTCTTTGCCGGAGGCGAGGTGCGAGTGACTGGCACCACCAAGGCCGGCTCTCACGTCTTTGTTCGCATCGCCGGGAAGACCGGATCCGAAGACTTCAATCGCAAAGGGCGGATCCTCGGGCTGTGGGCAAACACGGGAAAGATCGAGATAAGTGGGGCACCGACTCTGTTCTTGGTGGCAGACAGCGGCCCGGATCACAAGCTGGATCGACAGTCGCTGAATCGCTACCTCCTCGACTTCGAGGCAGTCGCGGCCCAGATGGAGATCGCTCCTTCCACTCCGCAGGACGATTTCTGGCGTAACGAGTACATCGAGCTCAAAAAATCGCAAAAAAGCTACGGCGTCTTTCCCGGAACCGTGTCGGTACCAACCACAGGCACGGGCACGGGTACGGGGACCGGTGAAAGCGTCGCGTACGAGGCCGTCATCCCGTGGCCGGATCGAGCTCCGGTAGGCGAGTATCGCGTCGACGTAATCCACGTCGAGGCCGGCAAGGTAGCCAGCGAGGAAACGACTGGATTGACCGTCGAGATGGCCGGGTTTCCTGCCTGGATTGCCACCATGGCGTTCCAGCGCAGCGCGTTGTATGGTCTTCTCTCGGTGGTTATTGCGCTCACGGTCGGATTCGCAACTGGTCTCATCTTCAAGAAGGGAGGAGGACACTAGTACCCGGCGAGGTGCTAAGCTGCCACCCACCTCTAGATGTTTCGCCTGAGCCAATTGTTCCGCGGCAAGCGACGGGCGCTGCCGTTCAAGCTCCTCTTCTCGCGGTTCAGGCAACTCCTCGACCACAACACCAGGGTGCTTCAGCTGTTCGCCGACGGCACCGAGAAGCTCGGCGGCGAGTTCGTCTTCGATCGGCAGTACATTGCCACCATCGTCAATCAGGTATTCGATCTCGTCGGCAAGATCGCCTACGACCTGAACAGCATCGCCGACCAGAAGTACTCGCAGCTCTACGAGGTGCTCGACCGCCTGCGCGCCGAAGCCCAGGGTGAGCTTGCCGGGCACCCGGTGGTTTCGCCGGCCGAGATCTGCATTCCGTTCGATCAGATAGACGAAGGGTTGAGCAACCTGGTGGGTGGCAAGGCAGCCCATCTCGGAGCAATCCGCAATCGGTTGCAGATCCCGATGCCCGATGGATTCGTGATCACTACCTACGCCTACCTCCGCGTCGTGGAGCACAACACTCTCGAGCCGATTATCGATCGAGCGCTGGCCCAGCTTGCGGCGGGCAATCGAACCGCCAACGAGGAAATCTGCGAGCACCTGCGCACCGCCCGGATTCCGGCCGACGTGCGAAAAGCGATCTGCCGGGCTACCGAGTCCTTTGCCAAAGGGAAAGTCCCGGTCTTCTTTGCCGTGCGCTCGAGTGCCATCGGCGAGGACGAGGATCTCTCCTTCGCCGGCCAGTACCGCACCGTACTGCAGGTCAGGCCAGACGTGGTCCTGGATGCCTACCGCAGTGTGCTCTCCAGCCTCTACTCACGGGAAGCGATCGCCTACCGTCAGGCCAGCGGTCTTCCAGCCAAGGGCCTGATGGCAGTGGCGTGCATGCTCATGATCGACGCCACTACCGGCGGCGTTGTATACACCCTCGATCCCAACCGCCCCCAGAGCGGCAACCTGCTCATCGGAGCAACGCCAGGGCTGGCCAGCCGTGCCGTCCAGGGCGGGCAGAGCATGTCCCAGCTGACGGTGTCCAGGCAGCCTTCCCACCAGATACTCGAGCGCCGTCACGCCGACTTCGACGACAAGGTCGTGGGACGCGCCAGTGGAGGCCTCGAGACGGTACCACTCGATCCCGACGCCGAGCCCGGCGAGGTTCTTGCCGACGCTGACGTCCAAAAGCTCGCTGACTTGAGTCTCCGCATCGAACGCTACTTCAAACAGCCCCAAGATATCGAGTGGACCCGGGACAAGAGCGGCTCGATCAATGTTCTTCAGGTCCGGCGGCTCCGTATCACCGATCCAGCGACGACAACCACGCAGCCCGCCTTTCACCAAGCTCTCCAGGCGAGAAAAGCGCTGCTGGAGCACCAGGGGTGCGTGGCATGCCGCGGTATTGCCGCCGGCCGGGTATTCGTGGTGCACGACGACGCCGACCTGGCGCGCTTTCCCGAGGGCGGAGTGCTGGTGGCAAGGCGGGCGTCGCCGCGCCTGGTCTGCGCGATTCCCAGGGCGAGCGCCGTGCTGACCGATATCGGCTCGCCGATCGGGCACATGGCTGCGCTCGCCCGTGAATTCCGGGTGCCCACGATTGTCGACTGCGGCGATGCGACCACCCGGCTGCCTGGTGGCGAGGAAGTGACCGTCGATGCCGACGACAACGTGGTCTACGCCGGTCGGCTCGAGGAGCTTCTGTCCTATCAGCTCGTTGCCGAGAGTGGGCTCGAAGATGCGCCGGAATACCGGCTGCTGCGCCGCCTTCTCCGGCGCATGACTACCCTCACCCTCATCGATCCCCAGGCAGAATCCTTTCGGCCGCAGCGCTGCCGCACCGTCCACGACGTCATCCGCTTCGCCCACGAGAAAGCCGTCGAAGAGCTGATCGATCTGCACCTCAGCGGCAAGGGGGCCGGCGGCGAGGTGGCTCGCCGGCTCGATTGCTCCCTGGCGATCGGCCTGCACGTGATCGACATCGGCGGTGGCCTCGACGCGGCCCTGGTCAACCCGTCGTCGCGCATACCAATCACCGTCGAAACCATCCGCTCGGCTCCCATGCGGGCGCTGCTGGCTGGCATGATGACCAAAGGGGTGTGGCACCGGCAACCGGTTGCCGTCGACATGCGCACCTTCCTCTCCAGTGCCATGACCATGCCGGCGAACGGCGCAGTGCAGCGGAACCTGGCAGTGCTCGGCGAAGACTACGTCAACCTGAGCTTGAAGCTCGGCTATCACTACAACATGATCGACGCCTACTTGAGTGACAGCCGGGATGCCAACCACGTGTATTTCCGTTTCGTCGGAGGCGCGTCCGACCAGGAGCGCCGGAAGCGCCGAGCCACCATGGTCAAGGAGATCCTCGATCGCCTCGACTTCACCTCGAGACAAAGCAGCGACCTGGTGGTGGCCAGAATGAGAAAGCTCACCCGCGCTGCCACCGAAGAGCGCCTCGAGGCGGTCGGACGCCTGATTGGCTACAGCCGGCAGCTCGACGCGCTGATGCACAGCGAAAACGAAACCACCCGCTATGTCGACGCGTTCTTGCGTGGAGACTACACGCTCGAATAGCCATCGAAAGAAAGCGGGCGAGCGAGCTTGAGAGCGAACGAGAGGAAGAGAGCGAGGGAAGGACCGTGCCGGAGATAAGAATCTTGGTCCTGGACGACGAGCCGATCGTGTGCAAACGCCTCAAGCCGGCGCTGGAGAAATGCGGCTACCGGGTAGACCTGGCAGCTACCGGCCAGGAGGCCATCGAACGGCTCGACGAAGAGCGCTATAGCATCGTGATCACGGATGTGCGAATGGAAGGGATCGACGGTCTGGAAGTGCTGAAGCACGCCAGGGAACGTTCGCCTACCACGATCGTGATCATGATCACCGGCTATGCGACCGTGGAAGTCGCCCGCCAGGCACTCACGCTGGGGGCTTTCGATTTCATTGCCAAACCGTTCAAGATCGACGATCTGCGCGCCGTGGTGGCACGTGCTGTCTCCAAGCTGGAGGCCGCGCCAGCGCGCTGATACCATCGCTGCGCATGTTCGAGTGGCTGCGACGACGAGGGCAACGACTTCTACGGCGGGAAGAGCGGTCGGAAGGGGTCGATCTGTTTCGCCGGCGCTACGCCAGCTTTCGTCGTCTGCTCGGCCGCAATAGCGAGCTGCTCGCCCTGCTCGCCGATCTCGAGACCGACCTGCGCTACGCGCCGCCGGCCGATCCCGAGGTGCAGGCGCGCACCCTGCGCATCCTCGACACTGTCTTGCTGCTCATCCAGGACTTGAACGACCTTACCGACGGCAAGGACGTCAAGCTGTTCCCGGTCCACGAACGACTCGACCAGATCGTGCGGCAGTCGTTGCGCGCCGAGGCTGCCAGTGCCGAGAAGCCGCTGGTCGTCGACCTCGCCGATTCCACTGCTCGCTCGCCCGACCTCGTGGGAGGAAAGGCCGCCAATCTGGCCGAGCTGCGGACCGCCGCCGCAA
>JAZDLZ010000365.1:0-3558 GCA_043801535.1 Pseudomonadota bacterium | reverse complement strand
CGAGCACGCTCCCTGCCGCCATCTCGACGGTCACAGCGATTAGCCAAACCCGAAGAAATGAGGCGGCGCCTGGCAGCCGGGCGCCGAATGAGCTTGCACTGTTCGGCAATCCGAGCGTGCATGTCACCGTCGCGCAGTGCTCGAGCTGCCGCGAGGAGGGAATCATGCCTCGAACCACCAATCGGAGAATCGGCGGGTGCCCGCTCGATCTTCGCGGAGATGACTCGCTGGACAAGACCATCTGCCGCCGGCTACCACTCCATGACCTGAAGAAGCGAATCCGCGTCGCCGTCAAGAACCTCGAGGCGGCGCTTGGCACTGATCGGGAGCCCTGGCTCCAGGCCGAGGCGCTGCTCAACGACTTCAGGATCCGCCGGGAAGACGCCTATTTCGTCCTCGGCTACGAGCATGGCCTGGCTGCGGCGAGTGCCGAGCTGCTGCGCGCCAGGTTGCATGACAGCGAGGTGGACCAGTCCAGGATTGCCAGCCTGGCACATGAGATCCGCAAGCGGACAATCCAGACCGACCTCCCGGACATGCTCAAGCTGGCAGCGCTCCTCGAGAGCGTGTGGGCGATGGCCATGGTGATGGTGGAGAAACGACTCCCTACCACTCCCGGCGGAGGCCAGCGTTGGCGATGAGCAAGTGCCACGATGCTGGCCGGTCGATGCCGCGCCGGTAGCGCTGGATCCGTCGACACAGGGACTCGGCGAAGCCAGGCCCACCAGCGCCACCAGTCCAGTGCCACACCATACCGAGCGGGGCTGGCACCTCGAGCTGGCACCGCCTCACCGTTGGGAGGCGAATGACGCGCACGCTCGAGTCCTCGGAGATCAGCCAGCCCGCGTCATCGACGTAGATCATGGAATTCCCTCCGCGGCTTTGACGAACGCGACCACGCTGGCATAGAGCGCGCTCGCCGACTGCGTCAGGTCTACTGCTCCAAGCTCCTTGAATTTGACCAGGTTGACGGACGGGTCGGCGTCATCGCCGAGCACGTACTTGGCCAGCGCACGGCTGGCGACGCCTGCCGGTCCGTCGGATGATTCGGAGAGCGTCAATACGGTAGCCTTGAGCGTCTTTGCCATTACTCTCTCCTCTCTGTTGCTGCTCCGCCCTCGGCGCAGGCTGTCTTGCCTTGCAGAGCGCGGAGCGCGACCAGGTAGCGCTTGATGGACGCGGGTACCTCGCTGTCCGCGTCGAGGTCGGCCAACGTCGCGGCAGCCTGGACCCTCTCCTCGGCAGCGTTCTCCCAGGCTGGCCTGCGATCCAGGTGCTTGACCAGCAGGCCGTCGACCACGTCGAGCTGCGCCTGGGCGTCGCTCACTCCAGCAAGCTCGGCTGGGTCGACGAGGATTTGGCTCGCCACATCGCCGGGCGTGGTACCCCGGGGAAGCGTGGCGTCTTCATAGCGTTCGTCTCCCCGGTGCTGGACCTGGATGATTCCGCCTTTACGCTTGATGATTCGGACCTTTGCCATTCGTTTCTCTCCTACGCCCCCATCACCACGAACATGAATCCCTGGTCTGCGGGCAGGCCGTTGCCGTTGATGGCCACCTGGAAGGTGGCGTCGTCGGGGTTGCTGACCCAGATCGAGTAATCGCCGCCGAAGATGGTGCTGATGGTGGCCACCACCGCCTTTCTGGTACCCGGACTCACGTCGAGCGTGACCCCGTAGCGACCAGCGCCGAGCCGGGTGATGCTGGCGACGTTCCAGTGCGGCTCGAGGAGCGTCCCGACCGCGCTCACGCTGCCCCAGGCCTTGACGATGTTGCGCTGGGTGACGCCGTTCACCTCGACGGCGTCCGGGACATCGCCGGAGTGCTGGGGCAGGAACGTCCAACCCTTGATGAAGTCCCAGATGGTGACCGGGCCATCGAAAACACTGTAGACGAAGTGGCTAGCCTCGATGGCCTCGCCCTCGAAGTAGTAGGCGCCGCCTGCGGCACGGATGGCAGGCGTGGCAGCATCGAAGGCGTAGGCCCGAATCGCTGGCGTGTCGGTAGCAGAGGCGGTCGCGTTCGCATCCTGGAGAAACGCTGCCCAGCGAGCACTGGCTTCGCCAAGGACGCGTCCCGAGACGTCGGGAATGAGGTTCCCACCGAACGTGTCGCCCGACTTGCGGGCGCGAGCATTGATGAGCGCCAGCACGGCCGCGAGCTGTTCGGCGACAGTTCCGGCGGCGAGCGAGTCCGGGCTGCCAGGCGCTGCGACCGCACCAATCAGTCCTGTTCCAGGCAGTGTCTGGGATGCGAGCTCTGCTGCCACCGAACGGGCATTCACCGCGCCAAGAAGCTCGCCAAGCTGGCTTCGGACGGTGCCGGCGCCAAGCGACGTTGGAGAGCTGGATGCTCCGTCAGCGCCGATGCGCGAGGCTCCGCAAGTACCGATGGCCTGGGACAAAAGGGCAGCGACGATTTCCTGGAGCTGGGCCTGCACGCTGGTGCCGGCGAGGTAGTTGTGCGCAGCGGCGGCGATGGCGCTCGCATTGTGGGCGCCGGCAGCAGCGCCAACGTGGCTGTTGAGCCAGCCGAGGAGCTGTGAGAGCTGAGAATCGACGTTGCTGGCGGCGAGCGCGTTGGGAATGCCCACCACGGCATCGGCGCCGATCCGGGATGCACCCGGGTTGCCTGCGGTCGCCGAGGACAGGTCATCGACCAGCTCATCGACCGCCGCCTGAACGTTGCCTGCGCTAACAAAACCGTGGGGAGTGTAGTCCACATGGCCGGCCGCATGACGGTACGCGGTGCCTCCCAGGTGGCCGGCAATAATGGAGTCCACCGAGTCGAGCGCAGACTGGACGGTCCGTGCTGCTGGCGCAATCGCCGACCAGAGTCCGGATAACACCTCCACGGCGCTGCCGCTCGCAAAGACGAATGCCTGGCGCCGGGAGCTGTCGATGTCACCGGCTAGAATCTGCGTCTGCCCACTGCGGCGAAGAACATCGCAGACCAGGAGCTCGTCGTCCTGGAGCGACACCTTGAGCGCGGCGCCAATGCTTCCCTCTGGGCTCTGCCTGACGACCAGCTCGAAGGATTCGTCCTCGCGGAAGAAGACCTGCTGCGAATTGCCATCGGTGCGCGGGTCAGAGAGCAGGCGGTCGAATCTGAGGAAGACCCCCAGCCAGCGCTCCTTGCCAGCCACCGTGACTCCGGTGGGGATTCCCGAATGATCGACGGCGCAGTCCACTCGTTGGCCAGTGCCAAAGAAGATGCGCTGGCCAATGCGATCGTAGGCCCGGCCGGGCGCGGTGAGGTCGATGGTGAGGTCCGGGACCGGGAGCTCCTTGATGCCGATCTTCACGTCGGCGGGCAGACCGTTGAGCTTCAAATCGCCATGCAGGTCGCCGAGCTTGCGCACGCCCTCGGTGTCCCGGATGACGTTGAACACGTCGGACCAGGCCACCTCGCCCGCTGGATGGCCGTCCGCGTCCTTGATGTTGAAGCCGAAGCAGACGAGCGGATTGGGCGTGCCGTCCGGCTCGCTCACCCGGAACATCGCCGCCAGATTGGCCTTGATGCGCTCGCGCACCGTCGCCGGCGCGTAGCCCTGGCGCAG